>DASYRW010000069.1:0-7987 GCA_036003985.1 Thermoplasmatota archaeon | reverse complement strand
TCAGCGAGGCCGCCGTCACCGGCTACGCCGGCCCGACCTTCACCGGCGACTGCAACAGCAGCGGCATCGTCACCCTCGTCAACGGCGTGACCAAGACCTGCACCCTGACCAACGACGACCAGCCTGCGACGCTGATCGTGATCAAGCACGTCATCAACGACGACGGCGGCATCAAGACGGCCAGCGACTTCACCCTGAGCGCCACCTGCGTCGTCGGCAGCTTCGCCGGCGCGGAGAGCCCCGGCACGACCTTCAACAGCCTGAGCGCAGGCGCGTGCACCGTCAGCGAGGCCGCCGTCACCGGCTACGCCGGCCCGACCTTCACCGGCGACTGCAACAGCAGCGGCATCGTCACCCTCGTCAACGGCGCGACCAAGACCTGCACCCTGACCAACAACGACGCGGCCGGCAGCCTGACCGTGATCAAGCACGTCATCAACGACGACGGCGGCAGCAAGCTCGCGGGCGACTTCACGCTGCACGTGGTGTGCGGTGTCGAGATCGTCGGCAGCCCGCTCGACGGCGCGGAGAGCCCCGGCACGACCTTCAACGGCCTGAGCGCAGGCGCGTGCACCGTCAGCGAAGACGCGGAGAGCGGCTACACCGGCCCCGTGTTCAGCGGCGACTGCAACAGCAGCGGCATCGTGACCATCGTCAACGGCGCGGCCAAGACCTGCACCCTGACCAACAACGACCAGCCTGCGACGCTGATCGTCATCAAGCACGTCGTCAACGACAACGGCGGCACCAAGGACGCGGGCGACTTCACGCTCAGCGCGACCTGCGTCGTCGGCAGCTTCGCCGGCGCGGAGAGCCCCGGCACCAGCTTCACCGGCCTCAACGCAGGCGCGTGCACCGTCAGCGAAGGCGCGGAGAGCGGCTACACCGGTCCCGTGTTCACCGGCGACTGCAACAGCAGCGGCATCGTCACCCTCGTCAACGGCGCGACCAAGACCTGCACCCTGACCAACAACGACCAGGCCGGCTCGCTGATCGTCATAAAGCACGTCGTCAACGACAACGGCGGCGATGCGTCGGCCGCAGACTTCACGATCCACGTGAGCTGCGGAGGCAGCGAGATCGACGCTGCGGCGGGCCTCGAGAGCCCCGGCCGCAGCTACCCCGGGCTCGACGTCGGCACATGCACGGTGACCGAGGACGCCGTCAGCGGCTACGCAGGCCCGACCTACAGCGGCAACTGCGACAGCAGCGGCGACGTCACCATCGTGGCTGGCGCGACGCGCACGTGCACGCTGACGAACGACGACGAGGCGGGCAGCCTCACCGTGGACAAGGTGCTCGACCCGGCGGGCGCGGGCACGTTCAACCTGCGCATTGACGGCACGTCCCACGCGGACTGCGTTGGCGACGGCGGCAGCACCGGAGCCGTCGCAGTCGACGCGGGCATCTACACCGTGGACGAGACCGCGTGCGCCGGCACCGACTCGGCCCAGTTCGTGTCCGTGATCAGCGGCGACTGCGACGAGTTCGGGAGCGTGACCGTCGGGCTCGGCGAGAGCAAGTCGTGCACGATCACGAACACCATGAAGGGCCGCCTCAGCATCCTCAAGGTGCTGAGCACCGGCGCGGACCCCTCGGGCATCACCTTCCAGCTGCGCGTGGGGGCGTCGACCTCGAGCGCGGGCACGCTCGTGGCGGGCGGCGCCACCGACGCGCTCGGTGTGCCGCAGTTCGTGTGCGGCGCCGGCGCGCCCCAGGGCTGCTCCATCGACGGCATCTTGCAGGTCGCGGTGGTGCCCGGCACCTACCAGGTCTGCGAGCTCAACGTGCCCGTGGGCTGGACGACCTCGCTGAGCCTCGACCCCACCGCGTTCTCGCTGGACTACACGCACACGCTGGACAACAGCAACATCTGCGTCGTGGTCACGGTGGCGGCCGGCGACGGCTTCCTGAACACGAACAACCTGCCGATCAGCGTGACCAACACGCCCCCGCCGGGCGGCGACGCGCGCACCATCGGCTACTGGCGCAACCACGCGTCCTGCAAGACCAGCAATGGCAAGCAGGACCCCGTCCTTGACGACGTCCTCGCCAACAACCTGAGCGGTTCGGTCTTGATCGGTGACCTGAACGTGGACACGTGCCAGGAGGCCGTGGCGCTGCTCAAGAAGAGCGACGTTGTGACGGGCAGCAAGCGCGCGAGCGATGCAGCCTATGGCCTCGCGGCGCAGCTCATGGCGGCCGTGCTCAACGTCGCGGCAAACGCCGGCACGTGCCCCGCGGCGAACGACGCCATCGCGGATGGCCAGGCGCTGCTGGACGCGATCGGGTTCACCGGCACGGGCTCGTACCTCGGCCCCAAGTCTGGGAGCCCCGATCGCGCGACGGCCCTGAGCATCGCGGCGACGCTGGACGCGTACAACAACAACTTGCTCTGCCCGCCCTAGCGGGCAGGACACGGCCGGCCCGGTCGGTGGCACCCGGCCGGGCTCGCTTTCCCTGCCCCTGAGGCCCTCTATGCGGAATGCCCCTGCCCTGGCGGCGTGGCTGGCGCTAGCGATCACGCTCGCGGGCTGCGCAAGCACGTCGCCGGCGCCGATGAACACCACCGAGGGCACGCCACCTGGGCCGCCACCGCCTCCGCCGACCAAGGGCACGCTGCGCGTCCACGCCATCGACGTGGGCCCGGGGCAAGCAACCGTCGTCGAGCTGCCGCAAGGCCATGTGCTGCTGATGGGCTGCGGGCCCCGCGCTGGCTCGGGCGACGACCACCCCGTCGTCCAGGCTCTCCGCGACCGCTTCGGCCAGCCGCCCGGCGGGCACCTGCTGGGGTTGGTGGTGCCGTCCGCGGCGCCCGGCGTTGCCGGCGGCTGCGCGGATGTGCTCGAGTTCTATTTCGTGGACCACCTCTATGACGCGTGGGTGCCGGGCGGCGAGGGCAACGCCACGTTCGCGGCGCTGCGCGAGCGCGTCCGCGGCGACAACGGCACCGTCCACGCCCTCGTCGCCAACGACACGCTCGGCGGAGGGTTGCCCTTCGGGCCCAACGCGACGATCCAGCTGCCGGCCGACGAGGAGGACAGCGGCGGATCCCTCGATCTGCTCGCGGCGCCGTCCCCGCAGGGCGGGCTCGCGCTGCGCCTGCGGTTCGGCGAGGCGAGCTTCTGCTGGCTCGGCAGCCTCGCGGCCAGCCAGGACGCCGCGCTCGCGCTCAACGCGACCTTGGGGGCCTGCGCGGTCGTGCTCGCGGGCGCGGAGGTGCCGAGCGCAGCGCTGCTGCAGCGTGCCGCGCCGAAGGTCGCGGCGCTCAGCGTGGGCCGCAACCTGCTCGCGCAGCCCGACGCTGGCTCGCTCTGCCGCATCGAGCAGACCGGCGCGCGGCTGCTCCTCACGCACCGCGCCGGCGACATCGACCTCGCCACCGAGGGCCAGGACCCCCGCGTGCGGCCCATGCAGGCCGAGCCAGGGCGGGGCTGTGGCGGCCAGGGCTACTGGATGCCCGATGGGGCTCCCGCCGGCGCACCCGGGACGCTGCAGGTGCACCTCGGCGCAGACGCCGGCGCAGCCTGCGCCGGCCGCCCCGCCACGGTGCAGGTCCGGGTGGCCGACGAGGACGGCGCGCCTGTGGCGGACGCCAACCTGACCGCGCGGTGGGACCTCGGCGACCGCTGGCCGACCGACCACACGGCGACCGACGACCAGGGCGGCGCGGAGCTGTCGCGGCAGCTCGACCCGGCCTCGGCCGGCGCGCCGGTCGTCCTCGACGTCCGCGTGGTCCTGGGCGAAGAGTGGGGCCTGGCGATGGCGGCCCTCACGCCCTGCGCGGCCTAGCTCACGCGATCGTCGTCGTGGCCTTCCCGGTGTCGCGTGCGCTCGCGTCGGCCTGCGACGTCGCGGTCAGGGTCGCGGTCAGGCTGGACTGCTGGTTGCCGTTCCCGTTCGGCGCCTTCACCGTCAGCTTGAACGTGCCCGACACGCCAGCGTCGAGGGTGATCGAAGCCGCGCTGAGCGAGAGTCGCCAGCCGCCTTGCTGGCCGCTGGCCGCGAGCGTGAACGTGTCCCGATCGGCCCCCGTGTTGGCCACCGTGAACGTGTAGGTCACACTGCCACCGCGGGCCACCGAGCCGGACTGCGCCGCGGGCGACAGGTCCACGCCGCGCGTGACCGATGGCGTGGGCGGGTTGCTGGCCGTGAAGGACTTCGTGAGCTGGTTGTTGGCCTCGTCGGACTCCGCGACGGCGCCGAGGGCGTCCGCGACGGCGGCGGCGGTGTGGCTGCCGGCCGTGGCGGTCCACGTGCGCGTCACGGTCGCCGAGGCTCCCGAGGCCAGGCTGCCGACGCTCGCGTCGCCCAGGGTCGCGCCGTCCATTTTGAAGCGCAGCGTCGAGGCGCCCGCGCTCGCGGTGCCCTGGTTGGTGACCGTCGCGCTGAGGGTCACGGTGTCGCCGGCGATGGGCGCGGAAGGGCTCACGGTCAGCGTGCTCACGCGAAGGTCGGGCTGCGCGGGGGCGGGAGCAGGCGCGGGCGCTGGCTCGGGGGCCGGCGCGGGCGCGCCCGCCGTCGCGAGGTCCACGCGCGCGAGGCCGTGGCCGTAGCTGGCGTCCAAGCCGCCTGCGCCGAGGTCCTCGGCCGTGCTCTCCAGCGCAGCGCGGATGTCCGCGTTGGTCCAGTCGGGGTGCTGCGACTTGAGCAGCGCGACCGCACCCGCCACGTGAGGCGTGCTCATACTCGTGCCGCTCATGTAGGCGTAGTCGGTGTTGCTCGTGTAGGCCGTGGAGAGGATCTGGTAGCCCGGCGCCACGAGGTCCACCTCGGGGCCGGTGCTGCTGAAGCTGCAAAGCGCCTTGGTGCTGGTGACGCAGCCAACGGCGATCGCGTTGGTGTACTTGGCCGGGTACAGCACGCAGTTGGTGCAGGGCCCGCTGTTGCCGGCCGCGGCGACAACGACGGCGCCGCCGTTCCACGCGTAGTTCACGGCATCCTCGAGGACGGATCCGCCGGTGCTGCCGCCGAGGCTCAGGCTCACAACCGCCGCGCCGTTGTCGGCGCACCAGCGGATGCCGCTGGCCACGTTGCTCCACGTGCCGCTGCCCATGGCGTCGAGGGCGCGCGCGTGCAGGAACGTGACCTGCGCGAGGCCTGCGACGCCCTTGGCGTTCCCGATCGCCGCGGCGGCCGTGCCGGTGACGTGCGTGCCGTGGCCGTTCTGGTCCATCGGCTCGCCGCCATCGATGTAGTCGATGCCGCCGCCGTAGCGGCCGGCGAGGTCCTCGTGCAGCGCGCGCACGCCGGTGTCCACGACGCACAGCTTGACCGAGGTCGAGCCCGTGCCGGCGTCCCACGCCGCAGGCGCGCCCATGAGCTTCGGGCCGTAGAGGGAACTCCACTTGGGATCGTCCGGGGTGTATTGGAGCAGGGGCCGCACGGGGTCGAGTTCGACGTAGCGCACGTCGCTGTCGCGCCGCGCGCCCGGCTCGAAGGCGACGCGGCTGTCGGCATGGATGACCGCGAAGCCGAGGGCCTCGTCCACGCGCAGGACCGTCCCGCCGTGCCACGTCGCGCCCGCCTCGAGGTGGTCGGGCAGGTGCTGGAAGCCGACGGCGTAACGCGTTCCGGGCCCGCGCGCCTCGGCTGTGGCCGGTAGGAGCGCGAACAACAGCAGACCGATCGTGACAGCCGTGGCTAGACGCATGTGCGACCCCACTCCGAAGCGGCCCGCGCCCCCGCGCAGGCTGGAGCCCTTGCCAGACCCCGGCCTTGCTGGGCGCCGACGGTCTATAGGTCCGGCGGTGTCGGCTTTCGACCTTTGGGCCTCGGGTCAGAAAAGCCGTATCGGGCGCGCCGAGCAAGGCTTGAGCCATGGCCGAAGCCCGCGAACATGGCAACCCGCAGGTGCCCTTCGGCCGGGGGTCCCCGGGGGCTCATGGCCGGGGGCCCGCGCAGCGCGGCGCGGACGGGCTCAGGGGTGCAGGAGGCCCTGCACCTCGACGCGGCCGGAGCGGACATCCTCGACTTTCTGCGCCATGGCCTCGCTGGCCGCGCTCACGAAGGCGATGCCTTCCTTGGCTTGCACGGTGCCTTCGATCTTCGCGGTCTGGGCCATGCTGACCTTGCGCGCCTCGATGCTGCCAGCCACGCGCGCGCCGGGGCCGAGGTGCAGCGTGCCGCGGCACTCGAGGTCCCCCTCGATCGCGCTGTCGGCCTCGACGTGGATGTCGAGCGCGGCGCGGAGCGCGCCGACGAGGGTCGCGCCTCTCTCCACGCGCCCCCAGCCCTCGACGTCGAAGTTGCCCAGCACGCGCGTCGCGGCGCCGATGTCGAGGTTGCCCTTGACGTGCGCCTCCTGCAGGCCGAGGGTCGAGCCCGCGGGGACGTAGAGGTAGCCCTGCCCCACCACGATGGGCCCGTCGTCGGATTCCTCCAGCTCCTTGAGGATGCGCTCGACCTCCTCGCTCCTGCCTTGGCCCAGCAACTGGAGGAGGTAGATGAAGAGGTACATGACCACCGGGATGGGGTTGCGGATGCTCACCCAGCCCTTGGCCTCGAAGCCGCCGACGATCTCGACGCTGTCGCCCACGTCCAGGTCCTGCGCCTTCAGCTTGCCCTCGACGCGCACGTTCTCGCCGAGGTAAGCGCCCATGCCGGCGCGCACGTCGCCCTTGATGACGCTGAAGTGGTCCGCGCGCACGTCGCCGCCCGCGACGACATCGCCGCCCAGCTCGACCTTCTCGCCCAGGAAGACGCGCGCGGGCGTGTGCAGGCTGTAGGTCACCTTGGCCCCGTCGCCCACGATGATGTCGGCTGGAGCGAGGATGGTGTGCTCCTCGAACCGGGTGCCGGCCGGGAGGGTGAGCGTGAGCTTATCGAAGGGCGTTCGGCATCCCGGTCGCTGATTTGACCAAGCCGGGAAATGGCTGCCGGTTGGTCGCGTCCCTGCAAGCCGGGGCTGCAGGCCCGCCGCGCGGGACATGACGCGCGGACCGGAGCCGAGATGCAAGGCGCGAGGTCCTCGGCCCGGGTGCAAAGGGTCCCGGGGCCGCGTGCCCTGGCCGCGCGACGCGGCGTCCGCGCGCACGCGCGGGAGCCGCGGGGCAAATGGGCCGCGTTCGTGCGCGCGCACGGTCCACATGTCTATCAATCCTGCGCGCAACACGCAGCACCGCCCCCACCGCGCGCCCGCCGCGTCTGGCAAAGGTGACGACCATGGTTGCCCAACGAGTTCCAGAGAGGAGCCCGCGGAGCGGGGGAACGACCCAGCGCGGCCGTCGCGTCCATGCGCTCCTCATCCTCGGCGCGACGCTGCTGCTGGCCTCGGCGAGCTATGCGGCGGTGAGCGTGGCCTACACCACGTCGTCCGCCCACAGCTTCACGCTGAAACCGGCCCCCGTGGTGTGGGTCGCCGGCCCCGACAGCAGCGGCAACAACTTCGTCGCGTCCTTCTCCCTCAGCAGCAACGCCACGTACTACAGCATCACCCTCAAGCCCGTCCCCGAAGCGAACGTGACGTGGGGCAACCTCACCACCCTGAAGAACCAGGACACGGTGGCCTACACCGTGACCGTCTCGGGCACGAGCGTCTCGAGCTACAGCAAGATCCTCGACTTCGCGGCAGAATTCCACGCGTACGGCACGGACGCCCTCGTCGGGGCCCTCGACCTGCGGCAGGGGTCGCCGTCCGTGAGCCTCGGGGCCCTCGCGGCGGGGAGCCAGCTCTACGTCAAGCTGTACGCGAAGCTCGACACCGACACGGGCGCCGCGGACCTGCCGTCGAGCGTGACGTTCTCGCTGACACTCAACTGAGGTGATCCCATGGACGTTCCCCTCGAACTCGCCATGAAGGGCGCGACGCTGGCCGGCGTCGCCTTGGGCGCGACCGGCATGGTGCTCGCTCGCCTGCCCCCCCCGGCCCGCGTGCGGTGCTTCGTCGTCACGGGCGCCGGGGTGGGCCTGATGCTGGCCAACGCGCTCGTCGCCGCGTCGCCCTTCGCGCTCCTGCTCGACGGCGTGTTCGCCGCATGGGCGGCCG
>DASYRW010000068.1:0-2934 GCA_036003985.1 Thermoplasmatota archaeon | reverse complement strand
CTGCTCGAGCGCGTGCTCGCGAGCGGCGAGGTGAAGATCAAGGCGGACCTGCACCTCGGTCCTGCCCAAGCCCGCGCGTGGGGCTGCGACCTCACGTACGACTACGTCAAGATCAACGCGAAGTACACGACCTAGAGACCGACCATGCAAACGACCCTCGACACGGTGAAAGGCAAGTTCGTCGTGATCAAGCTCAGCGGCAAGGCCCTCGATAGCGCGAGCTGGGCCGCGGACATCAAGCTCCTGCAGGAGCTGGGCGCGCGCCCCGTCGTCGTGCACGGCGCAGGCCAGCAGATCGACGCGCTCTGCGCGGCGCTCGGCCTCGAGAGCAAGTTCCTCGGCGGCCTCCGCGTCACGGACGCCGCGACGCTGCGCGCCGCGGAGATGGCCCTCTGCAGCGCGGGCCAGCAGGTCGTCGCGGCCCTCCAGCGCCAAGGCGTGAACGCGCTCGGCCTCAGCGGCCGCGACGCCGCGCTGCTCGTGGCCGAGCCGCGCGAGCCCGAGCTGGGCCTCGTGGGCCGCATCGTGGCCGTGAACCGCGACGCCCTCGAGCTGCTGTGCGTCGACGGTTTCGTGCCGGTCGTGAGCCCCATCGCCACGGGGCCGGGCCACGCGCCGCTGAACACGAACGCCGACGAGGCCGCCCAGGCCGTCGCCGCTTCCCTGGGGGCCCACGCGCTCCTGCTGCTCAGCGACGTGGACGGCGTGCGCGGCCCCGACGGCCGCGTCGCGCGCGCGACACCTGAGAGCATCGCGGCCCTGCGCGCCAGCGGCGCGGCGACGGGCGGCATGCTGCCCAAGCTCCAGGCCTGCGCCGACGCGATCGCGCAAGGAGTGGGGATGGTGCGCATCCTCAAGGGGGACGCGTCGCTGCTGCAGGCCCTCGATCCCACTCAAGACGTAGGAACCCTGGTGGTGCCCCATGGCCTTTGAGCGCAGCGTCAGCTTCGACTTCAGCGGAGCGTGGGCCAAGAGCATGGTGCCGAACTACAGCGCGCCCGAGCTCTTCCTGGAGCGCGGCCGCGGCTGCTGGGCCTGGGACGTCCAGGGCAAGCGGTACCTGGACTTCCTCGGCGGCCTCGCCGTCCTGAGCCTGGGCCATGCGCATCCCGCGGTGGTCCGCGCCATCAGCGATCAGGCCTCGCAGCTCACGCACACGAGCAACCTGTACGGCACGCTGCCCGCGCTGCGCCTCGCGCATCGCTTGCAGGAAGCCACAGGCCTCGGCAAGGTGCTGTTCCTGAACAGCGGCACCGAGGCCAATGAAGCCGCGATCAAGCTCGCGCGCAAGTGGGGCGCGCGGAAGGGATGGCCGCGCGGGGACATCATCAGCTTCGCGAACAGCTTCCACGGCCGCACCCTCGGCTCGCTCGCGGCGACGGGCCAGCCCAAGTACTGGCACGACTTCGAGCCCCTGCCGAGCGGCTTCGTGCACGTGGCGTTCAACGACATCCAGGCGGTCAACGACGCCATCAGCAAGGAGACCGTCGCGGTGCTGTTCGAGCCCATCCAAGGCGAGGGCGGCATGCACCCTGCCACCCCAGAATTTGCGCAGGGCCTGCGCAAGCTGTGCGACGACCATGGCCTGCTGCTGATCGCGGACGAGGTGCAGACCGGCGTCGGCCGGACGGGGACGTTCCTCGCGTGCGAGCAGCTCGGGGTCAAGCCGGACATCGTCACGCTGGGCAAGGGGATCGGCGGCGGCGTGCCCCTCGCTGCGATGGTGGCCAGCGACAGCGTCGCGT
The DNA here is from genome assembly GCA_036003985.1 of Thermoplasmatota archaeon. Classification (GTDB taxonomy): domain Archaea; phylum Thermoplasmatota; class SW-10-69-26; order JACQPN01; family JAIVGT01; genus JAIVGT01. The sequence goes on along the minus strand of DASYRW010000068.1, from coordinate 1,189 downwards.
CGAGCTTCGCGCCCGGCGACCACGGCTGCACCTACGGCGGCAACCCGCTGTGCACGGCCGCAGGCCTGGCCGTCATGGACACGCTCGAGGAGGACCAGGTCCTCCAGCACGTCCAGCGCGTCGGCCCCGCGTTGCGCGCGGCGCTGGCGAAGGCCGCCGGCAGCCACGCCAGCGAGGTGCGCGGCATGGGCCTGCTGCTCGGCCTCCAGCTCCGCGAGCCCATCGCGAAGCGCGCCAGGGTCATCGCCCAGGAGAAGGGCCTGCTCGTCGGCAGCATCGGCGACCACGTGCTGCGCGTCGCGCCGCCGCTCATCGTGACTGCGGAGGAAGCTGCGCAGGGAGCGGCGCTGCTCGGCGAGTCCATCAAGGAGGCCGCGAAGGCCTCCAAGCCAAGGACCGCGAAGATCGCGGCCTGACGATCATCGGGGGAAGGAGAACCAGAGACCATGACCAAGACCTGCGTGCTCGCCTACAGCGGCGGGCTCGACACCAGCGTGGCGATCAAGTGGCTGCAGGAGACGAAGGGCTACGACGTCGTGACCCTCACCGTCGACATGGGCCAGCCCCTCGATGGGCTGCAGGACGCGCTGAAGCGCGCCGAGAAGATCGGGGCAACGAAGACCGTCGTGGCGGACGCCAAGGACGAGTTCGCGACCGACTACATCGCGCCGGCCCTCAAGGCCAACCTGCTCTACCAGGGGGTCTATCCGCTCGCGACCGCGCTCGGCCGGCCCCTCATCGCGACCCACCTGGTCAAGGTGGCGCACGCCGTCGGCGCCGAGGCCATCGCGCACGGCTGCACCGCCAAGGGCAATGATCAAGTGCGGTTCGACGTCACCACCAAGTGCCTCGACCCCAACCTCAAGGTCATCGCGCCGATGCGCGAGTGGCTGTACACGCGCGAGGAAGCGGTCCAGTGGGCCGCGAAGCGCAACGTGCCGCTGCCCAGCGTGGCGAAGAAGATCTACAGCACCGACGAGAACCTGTGGGGCAGGAGCATCGAGAGCGGCGACATCGAAGACGCCAGCAAGGCGCCGAACGAGGCCGCGTTCGCGTGGACGCAGAGCCCGCAGAAGGCGCCTGCACAGCCTGAGAACGTGACCATCGGCTTCGAGGCCGGCGTGCCGGTGTCGCTGAACGGAAAAGCCATGGGCCTCGTCGAGGTCATCCAGCAGCTGCACAAGATCGC
>DASYRW010000067.1:0-2479 GCA_036003985.1 Thermoplasmatota archaeon | reverse complement strand
GCTCCACCGTGATGGGGCCCTCCATCTTCTTGAGCGGCTCCTCGTTCATGCCTCCCCGCAAGGGGCTCGGCCTCAAGAGCCTTGCGCCGCGCGGAGCGGCAAGCTTCAATGCTGGAGGGTGGGTGCGCGCTCGTGCTGGTGCCGCTCCTCATCCTCGTCGCGACGATGGTGCTGCTCAGCATTGGGCGCCTGCCCAGGCTCGGAGGGCGGAAGCACCGCGCGTGGATCGCGCTCGCGGGGGGCGCGGCCATGATCGCCACAGGCTCGCTCTCGCTCCAAGGCGCACGCGACGCGGTCAACCTCGACATCCTCGCGCTGCTGTTCGGCATGCTGGCCCTCGCGGCGAGCCTGGAGCTGTGCGGCTTCTTCGACTGGCTCTCGCGCAAGGTCGTTGAGCGGTCGCGGTCGCAGGTCCAGCTGCTGGGCGGCACGATGCTCGCCAGCGCCGTGCTCAGCGCGCTCATCCTCAACGATGCGGTGGTGCTGCTGTTCACGCCGGTGCTCGTCAAGGCCGCGCGCGTGCTCGGCATCGACCCGATGCCCTACCTGGCCGGGGAAGCCATCGCCGCCAACATCGGCAGCGTCGCGACGCCCGTGGGCAACCCGCAGAACGCGTACATCGCCATCGCCTCGGGCATCGCGTTCACGGACTACGTGGCGGCACTGCTGCCCGTCGCGGTCGTCGCGCTCGCGCTCGGCTTCGCGATCACCGCGCTCGTGTTCCGCCGCAGCCTCGCCGCGCCCCTCGGCGCCCGCGCGACGCCGCTCGAGGCCAACATCACCCACCCCGCGCTGCTGCGCGTGGCGCTCGCGATCCTCGCGGCGGTCTTCGTCGGCTTCCTCCTCGCCGGCCCGCTGCGCGTGAGCATCGCGCACGTCGCGCTCGCCGGCGGCGTCGTGGTCCTCGCCGCCACGCTGTTGCTGGCGCCGCGGCGCGCGCCCGAGATGGTCGGGTTCATGGACCTCAGCATCCTCGTATTCTTCGTGGGGCTCTTCTGGCTCATCGCGGGCTTCCAGCAGGCGGGCCTGAACGACGAGCTCGCCGCGGTGTTCCTCGGCGGCGCGGCACCCTCGCTGCTCTCCTTGACCGCCTGGAGCGCAGCGCTGAGCCAACTCGTCAGCAACGTGCCAGCCGTGATCCTCATCGCGCCGACGGTCCACGCCGCGGGCAGCTCCGATTTGTGGCTGGCGCTCGCCGCGTCGAGCACCCTCGCCGGCAACGCGACGCTCGTGGGCGCGGCGGCGAACGTCATCGTCGCCGAGCGCGCGCGGGCGAACGGCGCCGACTTCAGCGTGCGGCGCTTCATGCTCGCGGGGCTGCCGGTGAGCCTCGCGACGCTCGCCGCGATGCTCGCGCTGCTGGCCCTTTGACCCAAAGAGAAGTTGAGGAACCCCGGCGCGACGCCGGGGTCCGGAGCGGTGCGCACGCCGCCGCCAGATGAGCTTGGGCTGGCGGGAAGCGCAAGGCGCGCCCCTCCATCCCTACCCTATGCGGGACCCCCTCCTAATGGTTCCGGAAGCCGGCGTGGGGCTGACACGTTCGCCCGAAGGAGGTCGGCCGCTGCTCTCCCTACGAGGGCCGCGGTCCCCTGAAATATGCCATAGTTGACTGTGAATAAAATAGCCGGCATCTGCCGAACCCGTGCCGGCGAACGCCGATCACACGATCTTGCGCACCATCGCCGCGATATCGGTGGGGAACCGCGCGACCTCGGCCTTCGCCTGCTCGAAGGCGCGCATCTTGCTCTCCGCGGTTCCTAGCCCGCGGCTGATGATCGCGCCCGCATGGCCCATGCGCTTGCCCGGCGGCGCCGTGCGGCCCGCGATGTAGGCGAAGACCGGCTTCGACACGTGCTCGCGGATGTAGGCTGCTGCCTCCTCCTCCGCGGTGCCACCGATCTCGCCCACGAGCACGATCGCTTTGGTCTGCGCGTCGCGCTCGAACAGCGCCAGCGCGTCGATGAAGGTCGTGCCCGGGATCGGATCGCCGCCGAGCCCGATGCACGTGCTCTGCCCCACCCCTGCGCTCGTCAGCGCGTCCACGATCTCGTAGGTGAGCGTGCCGCTGCGGCTCGCGATCCCGACGGGGCCGGGCTGGAAGATGTGGCCTGGCAGGATGCCCACCTTGCATTGCTCTCCCGGGCTGCATGCGCCGGGGCAGTTGGGCCCGATCAGCGTGGCCCCGCGCGCCTTCGCCACGTGCACGAAGTCGAGCGCGTCGTGGAAGGGCACGTGCTCCGTGATGACGATGACCGTCTTGACGCCGGCCTCGAGGGCCTCGAAGACCGCGTCCTTCGTGAAGGCCGCGGGCACGAGGATGAGGCTGCAGTTCGCGTGGGTGCGCTGCACGGCATCGCGCACGGTGTCGAAGACCGGCACGCCGTGCACGCTCTCGCCGGCCTTGCCGGGGGTGACGCCCGCGACCACCTGCGTGCCGAACTGCAGCATGGCCTGGGTGTGGAACTGCCCCTGGTGGCCC
>DASYRW010000066.1:0-13462 GCA_036003985.1 Thermoplasmatota archaeon | reverse complement strand
ACCCCGATGGCCGCATCGTGGCCGTGCGCGTCCTGTGGGACCCGCGCACCCTCGCCGAGCAACTGCTCGGCGAGCCGCCAGCGGCCGCTTGAGTCACGATTGGCCCGGGGAAACCTCACCCGGAGCGCAAAGGCCCCTACGTCCCTGGCGGCAGCCGCAAGGCGTCGGTCCGCTCAGCATCGCGCGCCTTCGGAGTGCTCATGCCCGGCGAAGCGCGCCTCCCGGAAGCTCCCGCGCCCTTCGTGCCCAGCGCCAGCGACGACCGCGACGCGCTGCGCTTGACCACGCAGAGGCTGAGGGCCCTCATCGACCACCTGCAGTCGGGGCTGCTGGTCGAGGACGAGCACCGCAACATCGTCCACGTCAACCACGAGTTCCTCAAGATCTTCGGCATCCCCCTCCAGCCCGAGCAGATGGTGGGCATGAACTGCTCCCAAGCCGCGGAGCAGAGCAAGGGCATGTTCACGGATCCCACGACCTTCGTGGCGCGCATCACCGACATCCTCGCGCAGCGCCAGCTGGCCAAGGGCGACGAGATGACCCTCGTGGATGGCCGCTACCTCGAGCGCGACTACGTGCCCATCTTGCTCGACGGCCAGTTCCGCGGCCACTACTGGCACTACCGCGACGTCACGGAGCGCATGCGCGACCAGGCCGAGATCCGCGAACTGAACGCGCAGCTGCAGCAGCGCGTCGAGCAGCTCGCGACCGCGAACCTGGAGCTGGAGCGGATGGCCCAGGCGCGCGCGCAGTTCGTGAGCGCCATCGCGCACGAGCTCGGCAACGCGATGATGCCCGTGAAGACCCACCTCTTCATGCTGCGCAAGGGCCGCGAGGCCGCGAACCACGACGCGCAGCAGACCGCCATGCAGGTGATGGGGCGCAACGTCGATCGCCTCAGCCTGCTCGTGGAGGACCTGCTCGATGCTTCGCGCCTGCATGCCGGCAGGCTCAGCGTGCACGTCCGGCCCGTGGACCTCAACAAACTCGTCGAGGAGTCCGTGCAGGCCTTCGAGGAGCAAGCCAAGGAGCGCGGCGTGCGCCTCGAGCTGCGCCTTGCGCCCGACCTGCATCTGCCGGCCGACGCGCGCCGCGTCGTGCAGGTGATGTTCAACCTGCTGAGCAACGCGCTGAAGTTCACGCCCCTCGGCGGAGCCGTGACGGTCACGACGGAGCTCGACGGGCGCTTCGCCCGCGTCGCGGTCGCGGACACGGGCGCGGGCCTCGCGCCGGAGGGGATCCCGAAGCTGTTCCAGCCCTTCACGCAGGCCCACGATCCCGCGGCGGTCAAGGGCACGGGCCTCGGCCTGTTCATCTGCCGCGGCATCATCGAGCAGCACGGCGGCGCCATCGGCTGCAGCAGCGAGGGCCCCGGACGTGGCGCGACCTTCTCGTTCACGCTGCCCCTCGAGGGTCCGCCGGCGATCCACGCGGGCAACCCGCCGTCGAGGAACTGAGCCGAACGGCGCGGTGCGGCCTTGGGGCCCCGCCAAGCAAGCCATGAGCTCGGCAGGCCAACCAAGGCCGAGAGCATGGCGCGCATCCTGGTCATCGACGACGAGCACGACGTGCGCAAGTGCGTCGAGCACCTGCTGTCGCTGCTGCCCGACAGCCGCATCGAGGGCGCTGCGACCGTCGCCGAGGGGCGCGCGCGCGCCGCCGAGGGCTGGGACCTGGTCATCAGCGACTTCGCGCTGCCGGACGGCAACGGTCTCGCCATCCTCGACGCGTGCGCGACGTCCAATCCTGCAGCGCAGCGCGTGCTCATGAGCGCCTACGAGGACCACCCCGAGGTCGTCGCGGCGCTGCGCACCAGCGCGCTGAGCGCGTTCATCCAGAAGCCCTTCGAGCCCGAGACGTTCCTCGACCGCGTGCAGCGGCTGCTGCGGACCGGCCGTTAGCGGGCCGCGGCGCCGGTTCTTGCGGTTCTGCCAGGGCGTTTTGCCAGATTCCGCCCACAAGCTACTTGGGCGCGCCGGGGGGTCGGCCCCTCCGGTGAACCTGATGCGCACGCCCCTCCTGGCCATCGCCCCGACGCTCGCCGCGGCCCTCATCGTCGCGTCCCCGCTGGCTGCCTTGCCTGTGCCGGGCGTGCCCGTGCCGCCGCTGCTCGAGCTGCCGGAATTGTGCACGTTCGCCTCGTCGGGCCAGAACCCGTACATGGTGCTCTTGCCGGGCTGGACCCTCGAGCTCGCGGGCGACGACGAGGAGGGCGCGCACATCACCGTGGACGTCATCGTGCTCGACGAGACGCGCGTCGTGGACGGCGTGGAGACGCGCGTCGTCTTCGAGGAGGAGAAGGAGGACCGCGAGCTCGTGGAGCAGTCGTGGAACTGGCTCGCGATCTGCCAGGAGTCGGGCAGCGTGTTCTACTTCGGCGAGGCCGTGGACATCTACGAGAACGGCGTGGTCGTGGCCCACGATGGCGCGTGGGAAGCTGGCGTGGACAACGCGCGGCCCGGCATCCTGATGCCCGGCCAACCCGCCGTGGGGCACGTGCACTTCCAGGAGATCGCGCCCTTGGTGGCCATGGACATGGCGGTGGTGCTGGGCACCGACGACGAGGTCACGGTGCCGGCCGGCACCTTCCCGGGGTCGGTGCACACGCTCGAGACGACGATCCTCGAGCCCGGCAGCCTCAGCGAGAAGTGGTACGCGCCCGGCGTCGGGCTGCTCATCGACGATCCGGTCGAGCTCGTGCGCTACGGGTTCCTGCAGCACTGAGCGATCGCCTCGCCCGGACGCGCTACTGCACGATGACCGTGCCGTGCATGCCGATGAGGTTGTGGTGGATGCAGATGTAGTTGTACACGCCCGGCGCGGGGAACGTGAGGGTGTAGGAGAGCTTGGGCTCCAGCGTGGGCACGGGGTACTCGACGAGCCCCGGGAGCAGGAGCGGCGTGGTCGGCGTCGGCTCCGGATAGTGGAAGCCGCTGTCGATGGACGCGCCATCCTGCACCGAGTGGCAGTGCTCGCTGTTCCACGTCCAGGTCACGGTGTCGCCGACGTTGATGACCGTCAGCGGCAGCCCGGTCGAGGTGTCGAGGTACGTGTTGTGGAGCACGAGCACGGTCTTCGTGGCGCCGCCGCTCGGCAGGGGATCGCCGAGGTTGCCGACCGCAGGGGTGCAGCCGCCGCCCGGGCCGCGGTAGAGGTGAACGGCCCCAATCGCGGGGGCCAGCGCGAGCAGCGCGACGATCCCGAGCGCGGCGACGAGCGTGGGCAGACGGGCCATGAGATGCCTCCCGCGCCGCCCACCGGACGGCCGACGCATAAGGCTTGTCGCCCATCCCTAGGTCCGCCCGCGCCGAAACCCGGCTGGGGCTGGCGATTCCGTAGATCGTCCCGCGCGCCGCAGCGCGCGCAGCGCCAGGAACGTGATCATCTTGCTCGGCCGCCCGCGCGGCTCCACGACGAGATCGCCGTTGGTGTGGTCGAGGCGCCAGCGGCCGTCCGGCAGGCGCTTGCCTTCGAGGTTGGCCCAGGCCTCCTCGAGCCGCTTGTCACGCCCGTGCCCGAGGGCCGTCAGGAAGTCGAGGCCCACGAGGTGGTCGTAATGGTAGTGCCAGGGGTAGCGGCACCAGTACCACCGCTCGAAGCGTGGGCCTTCGTGCAGGAGGCCACGATCGAGGAAGAATTCGGCCCCGCGCGCAATCGCGTTGCGCATGGCCGGGCTCCGGCGCCGCAGCGGGACCTCTGCGAACGCATGCATCGCTTCCCATGCATCGATCGTGCCGCGCGTTCGCCCGAAACAGTCCCAGCCGCCATCCGGGAGCTGCTCGCGGAGGAGCCAGTCCAGCGCGCTCTGCACGCGCGGGTCGTCGGTGTAGCCGAGGCGGATGAGGGCGCGCGCCATGATGCCGGTGGTGCAGAAGTGGCTCGCCGTGAACTGCCCGTACGCGTCGCCCCGCTGGCCCGGCGCGTAGCCGCCGCCCTTGGCGTCGTAGTGCCGCGCGAACCAGAAGTCCACGGCGCGCGCGATGCGCGGGTCGCGCCGCGTGCACCCGAGGTCGCCGAGCACCTCGAGCTGCCACATGGTGCTGCGGTACTTGGGATAGTAGCACGTGCGGTTCGTCGCCCACCACGTCCCCTCGCGCTGGCGGGCGAGGATCCGCGCGGCCCACCCGAGCTGGGGGACCTGGGCGCGCAGGCGCGCGAGCGCTGCGGCGCTGGGCTTGGGGGAGAGGAGGTCGCGGCTCGCGAGGAAGCGCATGCTGGGCTGGGAAGGCTCGAGGAGCCACGCGAGCACCGGATCGTCGGCGCGCACGCGCGCGCAGGGCGCCCGCGAACCATGAAGCCAGCGCCGGCCTACGCGGGCGCGGCGGCCTCGCGCGCGCGCCCGGGCGGGGGGCGGCGCTGCGGCGGGCGCGGGCGCGCGGCTTGGACCATCGCCGCCGCGCGCTGCAGCTCGCGGAGCGCGGGCTCGAGGCGCTCGCCAGCTGGCAGGGCGAGGCCCTCGGGCACCACCAACTCCGACGCGAGCACCTGGTAGTGGTTGCGGATCGTGACCTCGGTCACACCCGCCGCCTCGGCGATCTTCTGCTGCGTGCGCGCGTCCGCGGCCAGGAGGCCCGCGATGTACAGGGCCGCGGCCGCCATGCCCGTGGGGCTCTTGCCGTTGGCGAGGCCCTTGTCCAAGGCTTGGCGGATCAGCGCCGCCGCGACCACCTGCGTGCGCGGCGCCATGTCCAGCGTGCTCGCGAAGCGCGGCACGTAGTCGAGGGGGCTCGTGGGGCCCAGCTTGAGCTTCAGCTCGCGGCTGATCAGGCGGTAGGTGCGGCCGACCACCTTGCGGCTCGCGCGGCTGGCCACGCAGATCTCGTCGAGCGCGCGCGGCACGCCGTGCTGGCGGCAGGCCGCGTACAGCGACGCGGCGGCCATGCCCTCGATGCTCCGTCCATGCAGGAGCTTGCGCTCCGCGGCGCGTCGGTAGATCAGGGCTGCGGTCTCCCGCACTTGGCGGGGCAAGCCGATGCGGCTCGCCATGCGGTCGAGCTCGCTGAGCGCCATGACGAGGGAGCGCTCGCCGCCGCTGCGCACGCGGACGCGGCGCTGCCAGCGCCGAAGGCGGTAGATCATGGCCTTGCTGCGCGCGGGGATGGCGCGGCCCTGGCCGTCCTTGTCGGCCCAGCCGATGTTCGTGCTGAGGCCCTTGTCATGCATCAGCCAGGTCGCAGGGGCGCCGGTGCGCGCGCGCTTCTCGTGCTGGGCGCTGTCGAAGCTGCGCCACTCTGGGCCTGGATCGATGGCGTGGTCCTCGAGGACGAGGCCGCACTTCTGGCACACGAGCTCGCCGCGGCGGTCGTCCTGGGCGAGGATCGTGGAGCCGCATTCGGGGCAGCCGCTCCGCTCGGCGTGGGCGTCCTGGGCAGGCGTCGGGAGGTTCATGGTTCGACTCGGTTGTGGCAAACCGCGGTCCCGAGCCTTCCTCCTCCGGTGCCCGGGCGGAAGCGCGCGGGTCCGTCGTCTGCTCGTGGGCGTGGCTTGCAGCGTCTACAACCCCACTTAGTCCGCGGTTCTATATAAAGGCTCCGTGCGTTTCCCCCCACGAACTGAGCCCTAGGAAACTCCCCAGGGGGGCCGTGCAACGCCGCGGCGTGGCCCGCTCGGCTTATGCGGAAAGCCCGCCCTGCGCGGTTGCCGATGCTCGAGTTGTTCAGCGACGGGCTGTGCGAGCCCGTCAATCCCGGGGGGACCGCGATCTGGGCCTTCGTGGCGCGCGTGGAGGGCCGCGTGGTGTACGAGGCCGCGGGTGTCCTGGGCGCGGGCAAGGGCATGAGCAGCAACTACGCCGAAAGCTACGCGGCCTTGGAGGCGATCCGCTGGGCCCTCCGCGAGCGGCCCGGCCTGGCCTTCGTGCTGCGCAGCGACAGCGAGTTCGTGGTCAAGGCCGCGATGGGCGCCGCGCGCGCGGGCGAGCGCGAGACCGCGAACGTGGTCGAGCAGCTCGAGGCGCTGTTCCGGCCGCTGCACGACGAGGGCCTCGGCAGGATCACGTGGATCCCGCGCCAGCTGAACGACGAGCCCGACCGCTTGACGTGGCAGCTCTACCTCGAAGTGGACGGCCGCACGCCGCGGTTCGGGCCGCGGGCGCCCTAAGGCCTCGGACGAGGACCCGCGCGCTCCTGGAGGGCCGCCGCGAGGAGGAGCAAGCCCGCGACGCCCTCGAGGGGGCCGATGCTGGCGAGGGCGAGGACGCTCACGGCCAGGACGATCACGCTCACCGCGAGCGCCACGCGCCACGCCCGCGCCCCGACGGCGGCGACGCCGAGCGCCGCGACGACGACCAGGCCGCTCGCGAACGGGTTCACCACCGACACGCAGCGCGGCGCGCTCGGCGGGGCTGCGGTGCCGTCCGCGGGCGCCGATGCTGCGACCTCCATGGCGCCACACACGGCGAGCAGCACGACGACCCCCGCGGTGACCGCGAGGCCCGCCAGCGCGAGCGCGAGGGCGCCGCGCATCACGGCAGCTTGGCCTCGGCGATGCGCTCGCGCAGCGTGTCGGCGCACTTGCGCAGGTTCGCCTGGTCCTCGGGGCTGAGGGGCAGCTGCACGACCTTCTCCACGCCGCCGCGGCCCAGCATCGCGGGCACGCCCACGCACACGCCCTTGAGGCCGTACTCGCCGTCGAGCACGCAGGACGTGGGGAAGACGCGCTTCTCGTTCAGCAGCACGGAGCGCGCCTGCAGCGCCGTGGCGACCGCGGGGGCATAGTACGTCGCGCCCTTCTGCTCGATGATCTTCGCGGCCTTGCCGCGCACCGTGTCCGCGATCGAGCCCCATTCGACCTTCGCTCCGCCGACGCGCGCGAGGCTCGTGGCGGGGAACATGGTCTCGCCGTGCTCGCCGAGGATCGCGGCTTCGACGGGCTGCGGCACGTGGTACGTGTCGCGCAGCGTGTCCCACAGGCGGATCGTGTCGTGGAAGCTGCCCATGCCGAACACCTGCTCCCGGGGCTTGCCGCTGAACCGCCACGCCGCGTACGTGAGCACGTCCACGGGGTTCGCCACATAGAAGATCATCGCCTTCGGCGCGTTCGCCACGATCTTGGAGGTCACGTCCTTGCAGATGCCGATGTTCTTCTCGAGCAGGTCGAGGCGCGTCATGCCGGGCTTGCGTGGGAAGCCGGCCGCGACGATGACCAGGTCGCTGCTGGCCAGGATCGCGGGGTCGCTGCCGCCCTTGACCACGGTCTTCTTGCCCAGGCCTGCTGAAGCGGTGTTGAGGTCCGCAGCCTCGCCGATGGCGAGGTTCTCGGCCTGCGGGATCTCCAGGATGGCGATCTCGTCGGGCTCGGTGAGGTGCAGGAGGGAGAACGCCGTGTTGGCGCCGATCTTGCCAGCGCCGACGATGCCGACCTTGGTCATGGGGATCGCGCGGGCATCAGGGAAGGTGGGCAAAAGGGTTTGCTCCGTACGCTCCGGCTCAGGGAGCCGCGGCGTAGGTGGAAACCTTCATAGCCCCCGCGCGGGCTCGCATCCCGATGATCCTCTGCGAGAAGTGCGGCCGCGTCATCCAGGCCTACGAGGTCAAGTACCGCCTCGAGGTGGACGGCAGGCGCCGCGTCTTCTGCAACGAGGACGCGAAGGACATCATGAAGGGCAGCGAGGCGCCGAAAGCCGCGAAGCCTGCGGCCGCACCCGCGCCCAAGCCAGGCCCCGCGCCCAGCGCCGCGCCTGCGGCGGCCGCTCCGCCGAAGCCCGCGCTGACGCCCGAGGAGCTGGAGGCCCGCAAGAAGGACGCGCTCGAGAAGGCCGCGGCGGCCAAGGCGGCGAAGGCCGCGAGCGGCGAAGCCCCGAAGGCCTGAATTGCGAAAGGCGCTTGGCCCCCCAACTCATTCCAGGCTCATGGCCTTCGACCTGCTCGGCCTGAGCCCCCTGGTCATCCTGCTCGTGATCGTGGGGATCTTCATCTTCCTCAAGGTGATGAAGTACGCCATCCTCATCGCGATCATCGCGATCGTGTACCTGGCGTGGCAGCTGAACCTGATCCCGGGACTCCCGGCGTAGCGCCGCTGCGCGGGAACACTCGACTACATGCGGTGGCTCGGCCAGTTCCCTTGGACCCAGGTCTACCACAACTACCGACGGAAGAAAGGGGGCCTCACCCCGTTCCGCTGGAACCGGCCCGCGCTGACGTACGCGCAGCGCGAGAGGGGAAAACCAGAAAGGAGGAGGCCCGCCGCGTTCGCGGCGGGAGGATCACGGCCGGCCCGGCTTGCGCCCCAGGCGCGCGGCCCAGCGGGACCGCATCGCGAGGAGCTTCGCGGCCTGCCGCAGATCCTGGGGATCGTTCTGCCAGTACGGGCCGGCGATGTTCATGGCTCTGCCTCAGGGCGACGCCACGATGCCCTCCGCGGTGGCGGCCGCGTCGGCGGCCACGCTGCCACTCTGGTCCACGGCGAGGTCAGGGATCGCGACATCGGGGAGCGCGGGCCGCTCGAACTGCATCGCGGGGGCGGCCACGTCGAGCTGCTGGCCGAGGTGCAGGTCGTCGGTGTTGACGATGTCCGCGGCGTGGTTGAAGCCGAAGATGCCGGCGATGTCCATGCCGACGCTGCCGAGCGCGTCCGCGGCGCCGTCGAGGCCCACGTACATGCTCGCGTGCAGCTTGCCCCACAGCTCCTCGAGCTGCGCGAGCGCGCCGTCGATGGCGCCCTCGGCCTCGGCCTTCGCGCCGTCCACGGCCTCGGTCTGGCCGGCCACGTCCGCGTGCTGGCTGGCCTTCTTGTCGCCGTGGGCGAGGAGCGTGCCGTCCAGGCCGCCCGCGTAGGCGCCGCCCAGCACGACATCGTAGCCGCCGTCGGCCGAGCCCTGGAGGGCCCAGTCCATCCCGCCGCGGCCGGCGAGGTTGTCCTTGTTGGCGAGCGCGGCGTTCGCCTCGCCCTCGGCCGCGCCTTGCAGCGCGCCGGCGGCCTCTGCGACCGCGTCCACCACGGGCTGCGGGTCGGGCGGGCTCGGCGGCGTCGCGTCCACCGCGGCCGCGCCCTCGGCGGCCCAGCTGGCCGCGCCGCTCATGTCAGCGTCACCCTCGGAGTACTGTTCGTCCTGGTCGTCCTCGTCGGCCCCGCCGGCGAGGCCGCCGTAGGCGCCCCACAGCGCGTCGCCCTCGCCCGCCCCGCTGCCGATGATGCTGAGGGCGGTGGCGGGCACGGCTGCGAAGAGCGCCGCCCCGGCCAGCAGGGCGAGCGTGGCGGTCAGACCCAAGCGCTTCTTCTTGTTGTTCCGTCCGGGATTCATGCGGAGCACCGACCCCTGCTCCCGCGGCGGCCTTTACATCCAGCTTGGATGGGCGCGTGAAACGACTCCGTCCGAGCCGCGGCCCCGGGCGACGCGCACCTTGCGCCCTTGGACCCAGGGGCGAGGGTGGAGGGCCGAAGGGCCCGGGTCGGGCTCCAGGGACGCCGACGGTTCGTCGCGCGCGCACGCACGCGAGGGCCGCGGGCGCGCGAGGCCCGCATCGCCTTGGACCCTGGAAGCCTCGTTTCACGGGGCCATCCAATCGGTCTTAATACCTCCGCGCGGCAAGCATGGCCCGCAGGACGGCAAGACCTCGGGGAGGGAGCCGGACGTGGCTCCATGGATCGTACCGTCAGGCCCTGGTTCGCCCTCGCGGCCATCGCGTTCGCCTTCCTCGTGGGCGCGACCGTCGCGCAGAGCGCCCGCGCCCTCGCCCTCGACGCGGCGGGCGCGCACGCTGAGATCGCCACCGGCGACCTCGCGGTGCCCGAGCTTCCTGCCGACGCCAGCGAGCTGCCGGCGGGCACGCCCGTCGACCTCGACAGCATCGCCCCGATCACCACCGACCCGCTCGGGCGGCCGCTGACCACCAGCGCCGTGAGCTTGCCCCCCGTGGGCGCAGGCCCGGGCATCGTGCGCGCGCAAGCCGCGGGCCCCGCGGACGATGCGGCCAGCGCCGCGCCCGCGCCAGCGCAAGCCGCCGAGGTCGCCGCCGCGAGCGCCGTCGCCGCGGCGGGCGCGATGGCCCTCAAGCTCGAGCCGGTGCGCCGCGCGCTCTTCCTGCTCGCGCTGCCGCTCTATTCGCGGCTCAAGCGCCACGAGCTGCTGGAGAACGGCGTGCGGGAGCGCATCTTCCGATCGGTCGAGGCCACCCCGGGCCTGAGCATCATCCAGGTCTGCAGGGCCGGCAAGGTCGGTTGGGGCACGGCGGTCTACCACCTCCAGCGCCTCGAGCGCGACCGCATGATCGTGTCGCGCCGCGACGGCCAGTACCGCCGCTTCTTCCTCAACGGCCAAGCTCCCAGCGCGGACGCGGCGCCCGAAGCGCGCACGATGAAGCACGCCCTCGCGCAGCGCATCGCGGCCTTCGTGCAAGCCAATCCCGGCTGCGCCCAGAAGGATGTCTGTGCAGCGCTGGGCATCGCGCCGCCGCTCGCCAGCAAGTGGCTGGGCCGGCTCCTGGAAGCAGGGCTCATCACGTCGCAGCGCGAGTGGAAGCTCGTGCGCTACGCGCCCACGCCGCGGCTCGTCGAGGTCCTCGCCGTCCCAGCCCAAGCCAGCCTCGAGGTCGCCGCGCCCGCGTAGCCTCGGCAGGCTCATGTGCCTCCATGGCGCTGGCCGCCTGTGCGGGGAAGCTGGGCCGAGACGCTGCCAAGGCACGCGGATCCCGCGCTCCGCCCGCGGTCCTACGAGGCCGCGCCCCTCGACGTGCTGCGCGCCTGCGCGCGCGCCGCGGGCGACTTCGCGGGCTTCGAGGTTGCCGAGGTCGATCCCCGGCGCGCGACCCTGAGCGCGTGGGTGCGCCTCGCGCCCTTCGCGTCCTTGCCGATCGTGGGCCCGCGCAAGCATCCGGGCGCGCGCGGCCTCGGCTGGTGGCAGCGCTTCGACCCGCTGCTCGCGCCGGGCTGGCTGCAGGTGCGCGTGGATCCCGTCGAGGACCCCAAGCGCAAGGGTGAGGTGCAGGTGTGGGCGCACGTCCACCTCGAGCTGCCCTTCGCGTCCCTGCTGGCGCGCCTGCTCCTGAAGCGCTACCTGCGGTGGCTCGACGTCACCATGGGCATGCCGCGGACGCCCTGAGGCAGCGCGGCCGAGCCCCAAACCTTTAAGGACCCCGCCGGCTTCCTGTGGCCCGGTTCCCATGAGCCGCAAGCCGGGCTCGATGTATCGCTTCATCACGCAGCAGGCCTACACGCGCCGCGAGTACATCGGCGGCGTGCCCGGCAGCCGCATCACCCAGTTCGACTTGGGCGACAAGAGCGCCGACTTCCCGGTGCAAGTCTCGCTCGTGGCCGTGGAGCAGTGCCAGATCCGCCACACGGCCCTCGAGGCCTGCCGCGTCGCGGCCAACCGCGTGCTGCTGAAGCACACCGGCACGCTCGGCTACCACCTCAAGATCCGCGTCTACCCGCACCACATCATCCGCGAGAACAAGCAAGCCAGCGGGGCTGGCGCGGACCGCGTCTCGCAGGGCATGCGCCAGAGCTTCGGCAAGCCCGTGGGCACCGCGGCGCGCGTGTACCCCGGCCAGGCGCTGCTGACGATCCGGTGCAAGCCGGAGCACTTCATCCACGCCAAGGAAGCATGCCGCAAGGCGACCATGAAGCTCCCCACGCCGACGCGCATCGTCATCGACAAGGGCGAAGACCTCGTCAAGAACGTGGTCGCGGCGGCGTGAGCTACAGTTTCAGCAGCCGGCGCCACCACGGCAGCTTTGGCTTGTCTGCAGGGTTCATGTAGAGGCCCCAGTCAGGGTCGTCCCGTGCGACGCGGTCGGCCATCTCGCGGATGGCGCGGCCCTCTGCCTCCCACTCCTCCAGCTCCTCCTTCGTGAGCGGCATTGGGACCATCATCCCGCCTCCCTTTTGATCAACGTGTCGATCCGATCCAGGATGACGTCGAGCGACCGACGCATCCTGCGGCGCAGCCGAAGGATGCGTACTTGGGCATAGACGATGACGACAACGAGGAAGCTGGCAACGCCCGCGGCCGGCGCGCTTGGAACGCGGTTCTGCGAGGCCGAGACAACAACGG
Source organism: Thermoplasmatota archaeon (assembly GCA_036003985.1). Classification (GTDB taxonomy): domain Archaea; phylum Thermoplasmatota; class SW-10-69-26; order JACQPN01; family JAIVGT01; genus JAIVGT01. Next base: position 1,470 of record DASYRW010000066.1, on the reverse strand, counting down.
CCACCAGGCCCGCGAGCGCAGCGGCCAGCAGCTGAAGGTGCAACTGTTTGTGCAGATCGGCCTCTCGGGTGATGTAATCCCACGTGAACCGCAGACGCTCGACGTGGAGCGCGGTCTTGCGGTCGAAGCCGTCCATGGGGCCGCGGCAAGCGCACCTCCGCCATGAAGGTCCTGGGGGGAGGTGGCTGAAACGCTCCCGCTGGGAGTTCAAGAACAAGAGAAAGAGGATCGGGGGCGCGCGGGCCCCCGTCGGGTTCCAGCTCACAGCGTCGGCAGCACGGCCTCGCCCGGCGCGGGCGCCGGGGCGGCCTCGTCGGCGGTGATCAGGTCGAGCACGGCCTGCACGAGGTCCAGCAGGAAGTCCAGTGTGATGACCGTGCAGATCTCCAGGTGCAGGTGGCCTTCCTCGTCGAGCAGCTGCGTCTCGCACACGTGCACGTTCTTCGTGATCGTGTCCACGCCGCCGTCGTCGTCGGTCACGGTCAGGCTGACCGTGTAGTCGCCGCCGGCGGTGTAGGTGTGCGTCGGGCTCTGCTCGGTGCTGGTGGTGCCGTCGCCGAGGTCCCAGTCCCAGCTCACGACGTCGCCATCGGGGTCGTTGCTGTCGTCGTTGAACGTGACCTCCGCGTTCGCCACCGGCGTCGGCGGCGTCGTGTGGAAGCCCGCGTTCGGCAGGATGTTGGCGATCTCCAGCACGACCGAGGCCGTGCCCGTGGAGCCGAGGTTGTCGGTCACGGTCAGCACCACGGTCCAGGTGCCGTCGTCGAACTGGTGGCTCACGGTCGCGGTGTCCGCGGTCGTGCCGTCGCCGAGGTCCCAGTGGTAGCTCACGATGGTGCCATCGGGGTCGAAGCTGTCCGAGCCGTCGAAGTCCACCGTGTCGAGGGTCGTGGGGTCCTGCGGGTCGAAGTTCAGCACCGCCACCGGCGGGTTGTTGCCGATGGGCACGCCGATGGTGATGCTGTCCGAGAGACCGTCGTCGTCCGTCACGGTCAGGGTCACGAAGTACTGGCCCAGCGTGTCGAAGACGAAGCTCGGGTTCTGGTCGGTGCTGCTGCCGAGGCCGTCGAAGTCCCAGCTGTAGCTCACGATGCTGTCCACGGGCGCGTTCGGGTGGGTGCTCGCGTCGGAGAAGCTCACCGGCAGGCCCGGCTCCTGGTTCGCGGGGCTGAAGTCGAAGTCCGCGACCGGCGCCACGTGCGGCACGTTGAGCGCCTTGGTCACGCTGCTGCTCAGCCCGTCGTTGTCCGTGGCCGTCAGCGTGATGCTCTTCGAGCCGCCGTCGGCGAAGTTGAACGTCGGGCTGCGCGCGCTGCTGGAGCCCTCGCCGTTGAAGTCCCAGCTGTAGCTCCAGCCGGTCGGAGGAGCGTCCACGGGCGCGTTCGGGTGCGTGCTCGTGTCGGTGAACTGGATGTTGGCCAGCTCATCGCCTCCAGGCGTGCTGAAGTCCGCGTTGGGCGCCACGTGCGC
>DASYRW010000065.1:0-5972 GCA_036003985.1 Thermoplasmatota archaeon | reverse complement strand
GGACGACCTCGTGCTCGACGGCGCGCTCACGGCGCTGCCAGCCCTGGTGCCCATGATGCTCATTCCCTTCGGCAGCTTCCTGCTCAAGTCCGTGTTCTTCAGCTTCGTGGTGTTCTGGCTGTGGTTCACGCTGCCGCGAGTGCGCGTGGACCAGTTCCTGCGCATCGGCTGGAAGACCATGTTCCCCCTCAGCTTGGTGACGCTGGTGATGGCCGGCGTCGAGGTGTGGTGGCTCAAGGGCGGTGTGCCATGACGTTCCTCGGCGCGCTCGCGGGCGGCATGAAGGAGACGCTCACCCGCATGTTCGAGCGCAAGTACACCTTCGACTACCCCGAGGAGATCCGCGAGATCCCCGAGAGCCACCGCGGCCGCGTCACCCTCAGGCCCGAGCTCTGCATCGGCTGCACGCAGTGCTCCATGGCGTGCCCGAACGCGTCGTGCACCATGACCACGGGCCCCGAGGCGCCGCAGAACAAGAAGGGCCTCTACCCGCAGGTGGACGTCGGGCGGTGCATGTACTGCTCGCTGTGCGAGGAGGTGTGCCCCACCGACGCGATCTACCTCGACAAGGAGTTCCGCATGGTCCACACGGACCGGAACTACTTCGACTACGACTGGATCGACCAGAGCAGCAGCGAGGGCGAGACCCGCGTCCGGAGGTTTGCGCGTGGCAAGCTGGCTCCCTGATCTCGACCAGGCCGCCTTCGTGGCCTTGGCCGCAGTCACCCTCGCGAGCAGCGTGAAGGTCGTGCTCACCGACGAGGTCATGCATGCTGTGCTTTGGTTGGCCATCGCGCTGCTGGGGGTGGCGGGCCTCTACCTCACCCTCGGCCTCGAGGTGCTCGCGGCCCTGCAAGTGCTGATCTACGTCGGCGCGGTCGTGACGCTGATCCTGTTCACGGTCATGCTCACCACGCCCGGCACGGAGATCCGCAAGCCCATGCCCGTGGAGGAAGAGCTGTGAAGAACGACATCAAGGCCTTCCTCGCGGGCGCGATCTTCCTCACGCTCTTGTTCAGCGTGGTGGCCATCGACCTCCGGCCCCTGAGCGCGGGAGGGCCGCCGCGCCTGCAGACCTTCGCGCCCTGGGAGGGCGACGCGACCGCGCCCGAGAACGCGCGCGGCGTGGCCGAGTTCATGTTCGGACCCTACGCGCTGCCGCTGCAGATCCTCTCTGCGGCGCTGCTGGTCGCGCTCGTCGGCGCCATCGCGCTGGCGAAGCCTGCCCTCGCCGGCGAGGACGAGCCACCCGCGGTCGCCCTGCCCGTGCCCGAGCCCGCGCCGCCGACCGCGCCGCCCCGCGAGCCGCCGATGGCCGCGCCGCCGGGGGGGCAGCGATGATCCCAGCGTATTGGTACTTCGTGCTCGCCGCCGCGCTGTTCAGCATCGGGACGTATGCGGTCGCGAGCTCGCGGAGCGCCATCAAGGTGCTCATGGGCATCGAGCTGATGCTCAACGCGGCCAACGTCAACTTCGCCGCCTTCGGCTCGCTGACACAGGCCCCGAGCGGCGAGACGTTCGCGCTGTTCAGCATCGCCCTCGCCGCCGCGGAGGCGGCCGTGGGCCTCGCGATCTTCGTGACGCTCTTCCGGCTGCGCGAGAGCGTGGACGTGTCCAAGGCCTCGGCGCTGAGGTGGTGAGATGCTCCCGCTGCTCGCCCAGGTCGAAGGCGGCGCCGCGGAGGCCCTGGCCGGCTCGGCCGCCACGGGCGTCGCGGCGTGGGCGTGGCTCGTTCCGTTCCTTCCCGCGCTGGCCTTCGTGCTGATCGCGGCCGTGGGCAAGCGCACGTGGAAGGGCGGCGCCGGCATCGCGCTCGCGGGGGTCGGCGGCGCCATGGTCGTCGGCATGCTCGTGGCGCTCCAAGTGTTCCAGACGCCGGAAGCCGCGCTGCCCCTGGTGAACACGACCGAGTGGCTGCGCGTCGGCAGCTTGCACTTCGACCTCGGCTTCTACCTCGACCATTTCACAGCCCTGATGCTCTTCGTCGTGCCGCTGCTGTGCTTCCTCATCGTGCTGTACAGCACGAAGTACATGGAGGGCGACCCGGGCATCCGGCGCTACTTCGCGGAGATCTGCCTGTTCATCACGGGCATGCTGGGGCTCGTGGTCGCGGCGGACTTCCTCATCCTCATGATCTTCTGGGAGATCATGGGGCTCTGCAGCTACCTGCTCATCGGCTATTGGTACGAGAAGCCCGAGGCCGCCGCCGCGGCCAAGAAGGCGTTCCTCGTCACGCGCGTCGGCGATGTGTTCTTCCTCCTCGGCCTGGTGGTGATGGGCATCACCTTCGGCACCACGAACATGCGCGAGCTCTTCCACATGGCCGAGCAGTTCGCGTCGGCAGGGGCAGGGCCCTTCGCGGGCCACACCGGCGAGCTCACGGCCATCTGCCTGCTGTTCTTCGGCGGCGCCGTCGGCAAGAGCGCGCAGTTCCCGCTGCATGTCTGGCTGCCCGACGCGATGGAGGGCCCCACCACGGTCTCGGCGCTCATCCACGCCGCGACGATGGTCAAGGCGGGCGTGTACCTCGTCGCGCGCGCCTACCCGCTGTTCGTGCTCGCGCCCATGGCGCTCACGGTCGTCGCGGTCCTCGGCGCCTTCACGGCGTTCTTCGCCGCCACGATGGCGCTGGTGAGCTACGACATCAAGCGCGTGCTCGCGTACTCGACCGTGAGCCAGCTCGCGTACATGTTCCTCGGCCTCGGCGTGGGCGCCATCGGGAGCGCGGGCTACGCGGGCTACACCGCCGGCATCTTCCATCTGAGCAGCCACGCGTTCACGAAGGCGCTGCTCTTCCTCGGCGCGGGCTCGGTCATCCACGCGGTGCACACCAACGACATGCGCGAGATGGGCGGGCTGCGCGGCCACATGAAGTGGACCCACCTCACGATGCTCGTCGGCGCGCTGGGCATGGCCGGCTTCCCGGGCCTGGCCATCTTCTGGAGCAAGGACGCGGTGCTGCACGCGGCCTGGAGCGCCGGCGCGTACAACGGCCTGTTCACGGTGCTCTTCGCGCTCGGCCTGCTCACGGCGCTGATGACGGCCTTCTACATGTTCCGGCTCTACTTCATGACGTTCTGGGGCGACTACCGCGGCCACGGCCACCCGCACGAATCGAGCCCGGTCATGACGGTGCCGCTGATGATCCTCGCCGTGTTCGCGGCGCTTTGGGGGCTCGTGTTCATCGGCGGCGGGCTGGGCAACGTGGTGTTCTTCGAGGAGCCGGAGGGCGAGACCTTCGTGCAGGCCATCGCGAACCCGGTCGCAGCCATGAGCATCGTCGTCGGCCTCGCGGGCATCGGGCTCGCGTATCTGGTGTATGCCAAGCGGTCCATCGATCCCGACCGCGCCAAGGCCTCGCTCGCCGCGCCGTTCAAGCTGCTCGAGCAGCGCTACTACATGGACCACGCCTACAACTGGGTGGCGGGCCGCGCCTACGTCGCGCTCGCCAACGGCGTGGACTGGCTCGACCGCAACGTCATCGACGGGCTGGTCAACGGGATCGCACGCGTGCAGCTGCGCTCCAGCGACCGCGGCCGCCGGATCCAGAGCGGCTACGTCGGCGACTACACCGGCGCGATCCTCGCGGGCGTGCTCGTGGTGGTCATGGTCGCGCTGTACGTGCTGAACCCGGGCTCGGTGCTGCACCGCGCGTTCTTCGGGCCTGGAGGTGGCTGAGATGGCCCTCGACCTCGTCGCGCTCTGCCTGCTCTTCCCCGCCCTGGGCGGCATCCTGACCATGACGGTGTTCCGCTCGCGCGAGCGCGCGCGGCTCGTCGCGCTGGCGTTCGCGCTCGTGCCCCTCGCGCTGAGCACGATCATGTGGGTGGGCCTCGCGGCCAACACAGGCCAAGGGCCGGCCGCGACCGCCGACTGCCCCGCCGCGCCCTCCTATGCCTACTACCAGTGCTCGCCCTGGGTCCCAGCCAGCAGCGGCCTCGGCATCAGCCTGAGCTGGGGGCTCGACGGCATCTCCATGCCTCTGTTCTGGCTCACCGCGCTGCTGCTGCCGCTGGCCATCGTGTTCAGCTGGGAGATCGACCACCGGCCCGGGCTCTTCCACGGCCTGCTGCTGATCGAGGGCGTCGCGGTGCTCGGCGTGTTCGCCACGCTCGACCTGTTCGTGTTCTACGTCTTCTGGGAAGTCGTGCTGATCCCGATGTACTTCCTGATCGCCATCTGGGGCGGTCCCAACCGGAAGTACGCGTCGATCAAGTTCTTCCTGTACACGTTCGTCGCGTCGCTGGTCATGCTGCTGGGCTTCATGGCGGTGTACTTCGCCAGCGGCACGAGCACGTTCCACCTGCTCCGGCTCGCCGAGATCGCGCCGCAGTTCGCGCTCGGCTTCCAGGGCTTGGCGTTCGGCGCGCTGTTCTTCGGCTTCATCGTGAAGATGCCGATGGTGCCCTTCCACACGTGGCTGCCGGACGCGCACGTCGAGGCGCCCACGGCGGGCTCGGTGCTGCTCGCGGGCGTGCTGCTGAAGATGGGCTCCTACGGTCTCTTGCGGATCGCGATCCCGCTCGCGCCCGCGGCCGCGCAGCAGTGGGTGCCCATCATGTTCGCGCTGGGCGTCATCTCGATCCTCTACGGCGCGACGATCTCGCTGGCGCAGCGCGACCTCAAGAAGATGGTCGCGTACAGCTCCATCTCGCACATGGGCATGGTGCTGCTCGGCATCGCGGCCTTCAACCAGGTCGGCGTCACGGGCGCGGTGTACATGATGTTCGCCCACGGCCTCATCTCGCCCGCGATGTTCATGATGGCCGGGGTCACGCAGCACGCCGTCGGCCACCGCATGATCCCCCGCATGGGAGGCCTCGCGAAGCGCATGCCCCAAGCCACGGCCGCGCTCGTCGCGGTGTTCCTCGCGAACCTCGGCTTGCCGGGCATGGTGGGCTTCCTGGCCGAGTTCCAGATCTTCCTCAGCACGTGGCAGGCCTTCGGGTGGATCGTGCTGCTGCCGATGGCCTACTTGGTCATCACGGCCGGCTACCTGCTGTGGGCCATCCAGCGCATGAGCTTCGGCCCGCTGCGCGGCGACGCGGCAGCGCCGCACGTGCATGACTGGAAGCGCTACGAGGCGATCCCCCTCGCCGCGCTCTTGGCCCTCACGGTGATCTTCGGCTTGTGGCCGCCGCTGCTGAACCACACGCTCGACCTGTCGGTGCCGGCCTTCCTGCAGAGCCTGGGGGTGGGCGCGTGACCCTGCACATCGAGCGCCCGGGCACGCAGATCGCGCTGCCCCTCATCGTCGCGGCGCTCCTGCCAGCGCTGGTGCGCTTCGGCTTCACGCTCACGCCCGACCTGTGGCTGTTCGCGCCCGACCTCCTCATCATCGTCGCCGCGTCGCTCGTGCTGACCCTCGGCTTCTGGGTGGGCCGCACCGCGCTCGCGCTCGTCACGGTCGTCGCGCTGGGCGAAGCCGCGCTGATCTGCCTGTTCCAGCTCGCGGGCATCGGCGGACCTGGCGCGGGCGTCGCGTTCGGGCTGGTCCAGGTCGATGCGTTCGCGCTCGTGCTGAAGCTCGTGTTCATCGCCGTCGCGCTGCTCGTCGCGCTGGCGTCGCCGACGGCCATGCCGGGCCGCGGCAACCAGGGCGAGTACTACTGCCTGCTGCTCTTCGCGACCGTCGGCATGATGATCGTGGCCGGCAGCCGCGACCTCATCATCCTGTTCCTAGGCTTCGAGCTGAGCAGCTTTGCTTCCTACGCCCTCGCAGCGTTCCGCCGCCACGATGGCGTGAGCGTCGAGGCGGGGATGAAGTTCTTCATCAACGGCTCGCTCAGCAGCGCCATCATCCTCTTCGGCATCTCCATCTGCTACGCGCTCACCGCCGCGGCGCCCTCCCCGAACGTGGTGCCGGGCGACGTGAGCTTCGCGAACCTCGCCGCGCTGTTCAGCGCGGGCTTCGACCCCTTCAACCCGCTGGTGGTCTTCGCGGTCATGTTCCTGCTCGCGGGCTTCGGGTT
>DASYRW010000064.1:0-11848 GCA_036003985.1 Thermoplasmatota archaeon | reverse complement strand
CGCCATGCTGGGCAGTTGCGACCCGCGCGCGGAGGCTGGCCTGCTGCTGCAGCTCGCGCGCGACGTCGCGCCCGACGAGGCGCTGGCCATGCTCACCCACCACGGCTGGGCCGTCGCCACCCCTGGCGAGCCCGGACCCTTGGCGCCCGGCGGGCCGGCGGAGCTGCTGGTCTTCCAGCGCGGCACAGGGCCGCCCGTCGCGGACGTGCTCGGGCCCGGCGCGCGCCTGCTGCATCGCGAGCGCGGGCCGGCGGGCGTTTGACCGGTTCGCGGCGTCCGCGCGTCCGGGGGCCCGGTGGGTTCATCAAGGGCTTGGACCATGCCGCCCGCGCCCGGGTGCGCGCATGAAGGTCGAGGAACTGATGACGAAGGACCCGATCGTGGCCGAGGTCCCCGGGCACCGCGACGACGCGCTGCGCCTGTTGGTGCAGCACAGCGTCAGCGGCGTGCCCGTCGTCAAGTCCAAGACCCGCAAGTTGGCCGGGGTCGTGACGCGCAGCGACATCTTCCGCCAGCCCGAGGAGGAGCAGCTGGCCCTCATCATGACCTCCCAGCCGCAGATGTGCAGCCCCAAGGACGAGGTCTCGCGCGCGGCGCGCATCTTCTGGGAGCGGCGCATCCACGGTCTGCCGGTCGTGGCAGGCGACGAGCTCGTCGGCGTCATCAGCCCCTCGGACATCCTGCGGGTCATCGCCGAGCAGAACAGCAAGCGCACGACGGACGAGTTCATGGTCAAGGGCAACGTCGCGCCGGTCTTCGAGGAGACCCCCCTCACGGTCGCGTGGGAGACCATGCGCGTCTGCCACCAGAACGCCCTCCCCGTCCTCGACCAGGACGCGCGCCTCGTCGGCATCGTCGCGGACAGCGACCTCTTCAAGAAGAGCACGGTCGACGACGTGGTCAAGAAGGGCGCGCAGGCCCTCGCCGAGGACGAGGACGTGTGGACCTGGGACGGCTTCCGCGCCATCATGCCCCTCTACCTGGCCACGAGCAAGGTGAAGATCCCGCGCGTGCACGTGAAGGAGATCATGGTCCGCGAGGTCCAGACCGTGTTCCAGAAGACCTCCGTCGCGGAAGCGGCGCGCAAGATGCGGCGCTACAAGGTCAACCAGCTGCCGGTCATCGACACCAACGATCGCTTGGTCGGCATGGTCACGGACCTCGACCTGATGGCGGCCATGATCTGACGCGAGGGCCCACCAGCGATGCGGCGGCCTGCTTCACCCAGGTCGCCATCGCGCATCGGCAAGCTCCGCCCGGGGCGGGGCCCGTGGCGAGCTCCGTCCTCAGCCCACCGCCTTCTTCACCAGCGCGCCGATCCTTGCCTCGTCGGCGGCGGTCAACTCCGTCAGCGCGAAGGCGACGGGCCACACGTGGCCCTCGTCGAGGTTCGCATCCTCGTTGAAGCCGAGCGTCAGGTATCGCTCCTTGAACTTCTGCCGGTCGCGGAAGAAGCAGACGACGTTGCCATCCTTCGCATATGCAGGCATGCCGTACCAGGTCTTGGGCGAGAGGCCAGGCGCGTTGGCCTTGATGATGGCATGGAGGCGCTCGCAGATGGCGCGATCTGGCTGCGGCATCGCGGCGATCTTCGCGAGCACGTCGCGCTCCCCGTCCGCCTTGTCCGCGCCCCGGCCGCGGCGCGCAGCCTTCAGCTCGTTGGCGCGCTCCCGCATCGCGGCTCGTTCCTCCTCCGTGAAGCCCTTGGACGCCTTGCCGTCCTTGGCCGTGCGCTTGGCGGACGTCTTGGCCTTCTTGGCAGGTTTCCGCTCAGCCATGGTTGCGAAGCACCTCCGCGAGGCGGTCCCACGCGGCCTTCGCGCCCGCGGCCGCGCCGTAGTTTAGCATCGCGTCGCGCTGCTCCTTCGTGCCGCAGAGGTTCGTGAGCGTCACATGCGTGGCGCCGTCGGTCTCGCGCAACTCGACCGTGGCCGTGATCTCGCTGCCGGGCTGGCCCTCCGCCTTGAAGGTGTAGACGAGGCGCGCGACCGGCTGCACCTCGGCGCGCGCGCGCACGAAGCCGGCCTCGTGGAGGAGGCGCAGGTGCCGCGACGCGCCCCACTGCTCGATGTCCACCTTCGCCTCGATGTCGGTCACCGACAGCTCGCCCGCGTGCGGGACCTCGACCGCGCGGCGCCGCGTCGGGTCGGCGGGCAGCGCGAAAACCTCGGCGGGCACGAGGCATCGTATTGACGATGGCGTAGATACATGTTGGCCCCGATGCTGCCGCTGCCCGTCGGCCGGCCGCGGCCGCGCGGCGCGCCGCCCTCGATGGCAGCGCCCGGGATCGGCATGAACCGGCGGAAGGCCAGCAGGCGCCACCGGGGAGCGTCCGTTCAGCGATCGTACACCCGGGACCGGTGCTCGATGCGCTGGATGAGGATCTTCCGCGCGTCCTGGGAGATGTGCGCCAGCACGCGGTAGTCCCCGACGCGGAGCTTGTAGAGGTCGTAGCCCACGAGGCGCTTGAAATGCCGCTTGGGGTCGGTGGCGGCCTGCTCCAGCTTCGCGACGACGCGCCGCGCGATGGGGGCGTCGAGCTGCCCCAGGTCGCGCGCAGCGTGCGGGGTGAGGTCGACCCGCCAAGCCATGGCTCAAAGCCCCAGGTCCCGCTTCACGTGCTCGAGGGGCTTCGTGCGGCCCGCGGCCGTGTCGAGACGCGCGCTCAGCAGGCTCGCGCGGAAGGCGTCCGCATAGGTGCCCTCCTCGTCGCCCTCGGGGATGAGCGCCATGAGCTTGTTGAGGAGCTCGTCGTACGTCTCCCGAGGGTTGGACTTGAGGCGCGCGAGCCGCTGGCGCGTCTTCGCGTCGATCTGGATGCTGGTCGTGCCCATAGCGGCCCCATAGGAGTAGGATGGTGGCCTATATCACCATTTCGGGGGCCCGGCCGCGCGCCGCTGGGCCAACAGCCTGGCCGCTAGATCGCCGCGCCCGGGATCGGCATGAACAGGCTGAAGGCCAGCACCCCGCAGGCGCCCATGATGACCGCGTGCTTCAGCCCGGAGCCGAAGCGGCTGGTGCTCATGACGCCCGCGACGACGCCGTCGCCGACGCCCTGCACGAAGCCCGCGACCATGAACAGGCGGCGGTAGTCGAGCAGGTCGATCTGGATGAGGCCCAGTTCCGCAGCAGGCACGGGCAGGTTCGTGTTCTGCCCTGTCTGGCTGTTGGGCACGCCGCTCGCGGCCGGCAGGAAGGTCGCGCCCAGCATGAGCAGGATCGCGACGAACACGAAGAAGGACACGTAGATGATCGTCACGTACAGCGACATCTGGCGCCGGCGCTCGGCGTCGAGCTCGCGGGCCTCGCGGCGCTGCTCGCTGACCACCTGCAGCACGTCGTGCACCTCGCCGCCGCTGCTGCTCGCTTCCCTGACCACCGCGCTGATCGCGCGCACGCCGAGCGTGTTGACCCTGTCGGCCATGCGGTCCAGGGCCTCCTCGAAGGACGTGCCCCACGAGACCTGCTCGGCCATCTTGCGCACCTCGGGGTTCAGCGCGTCGTAGCTGCCGCCGCTGGCGACGACCACGGCCTTGGGCAGCGTCAGCCCAGCCCGGCGCGACGCGGCGAGGTCGCGGAGGAAGTCCGGGATCCTGTCCTCGAGGGCGATGCGGCGGCGCTCGTAGAGGTGGTCGTAGATCGCGACGGGCGTCATGGCCGCGAGGGGCGCGAGCAGCGCCAGCTCGAGGCCCCGCTCCGGGTCGAGGAAGCTCACGTCGCCGTTCCAGGTCGCGAGGGCGAGGAGGAACACCACCGCGCCGGCCCCGACCCCAGTTCCGACCATGACGAGCCTGCGCTTGCGCTCCGGCGCCATGCGCTGCACGAACAGCGGCTTCGGCTCGTCGCGGCGCCCGCTGAGCACGGCCACCATCGTGCCCACGACGAGGAACGCCACCACCATCAGCAGGAGCGGGGGGAGCACGCGGTCCACGCTGCCCTGCTGCTGCACGCCGCTGCCGGCCAGCAGGATGAGCGCGACGAACACCACGATGATGCCCGCCAAGGCAGGGTAGAGCACCGCCTTGGTGGAGCCCTCGTGGAAGGGCGAGCGGAACGGCGTGGGGACGCGCCGCGCCAGCAGGGCTCCGGCCAGCGCCATGCCCGCCGCGAAGTTGAGGGCGAAGACCGCGTCGAGGGCCGTGTGCGGCGCGCCCGTCGGGTCGAGGCTCTGGACGAAGCCGAGCGCGATGAGGCGCGCGAGGATCAGGCCCACCACAGCCAGCAGGATGGTGGCTTGCGTGGCCATCAAGTGGCGCCGCTCCGCCGCTGGGCCGGGGACGCGCACCGAGAGCAGCAGCGCGACGCTCGCCAGCACGAGCAGCGCCGACGCGAAGGCCCCCACGATGGGCGTGAGCGCGCCGGCGATGTCGCCGAGCGCGACGAAGCCCTCGCGCTGCGCGAGCGCGAAGCCGTCGATGATGAGGCTGACGAGCACGGCCGCGCCGCCGACGAAGCCCACGCTCTCCAAGGCGCGCCGCGCGCCCTTGAGCATGCCCGGTTTGGAGGGCGGCTGCCAGTCGCGGAACTTGGCCGCGGCGAAGTTGGCCAGGCTTGCGATGGCGATGCCGCCGGTGAGCACGATGTGCGCGGTCGTGTCCGTGGGCCCGAGGGTGACGGCCAGGAGAGCGCCCACGACGCCCAGGGCGAGCGTCAGCCAGGGCGCCCACTGCAGGATGCCTGGGAAGCTGAAGGGCGGCGCCGTGGCCGGGAGGCGGGCCGCGCTCACGAGAGCCGCCCCCGCATGCTGTTGACCGCCAGGGCGAAGCCGAACTGGCTTGCAGGGAGCATGACCAACACCACCAGCCACAGCACGACGCGCGTCGTGGCGGCGCCGGGGCCCGCGCTGGCCATCACCGTGAGCATGATGATGAACAGGATCGGCGCGCAGACCGCGACGACCAGGAAGCTCTCCGCGAGCACGCCGAGGTTCTCGAGCTGGATGCGCTGCTGGCTGGCGTTGTCGCTGTGCATCTGCTCGGCCTTGCTGAGCAGGTAGCTCTTGAGCGACGCTCCGGACGCGATGGTGGACTCCATGCCCTGCCAGACATCCTGCAGGCGCGAGCTGGGCGTGCGCGGCATCGCCTCGCGCAGCGCGCTGAGCACGTCCTTGCCCATCCACTTCACCTGGGAGCTGATCCAGTGCGCCTCCTGCGCGGCCTCGCCGTACACGTCTTGGCGTCCGAGGGAGGCCAGGATCTTGTCGGGCGTCATGCCGCTGCTCGCCATCGCGGCCATGTAGCTCAGCGCGCCGGGCAGCGCGTACTCGATCTTCGCCGCGCGCTCCGCCGCGCGGATCTCGGGCCAGACCCGGCCGATGGTGAACACGAGCAGCGGCAGCAGCAAGGGGCACAGCACGCCCACGAGCGTCGCCCACACGGGCACCTCGATTCCGGCAGCGGGCAGCACCAGCAGGATGACGATGCTGACGAACAGGCCCTCGACCAGCGCGATGGCGCTGATCATGTAGAGGAACGAGAGGTAGATCTCCACGCGCTCCGGCATGTGGGCCTTCTCGAGGCTGCGCTGGAGCCGCGTGTGGCGCGGAGCGTTGCGCTCCGCCAGGGGCTTGAACATCTTGTACGCAGCGCGCTGCGTGCTGGTGAGCGTCACGACGACCTGGCCTCGGCGCGGTAGCGGTCGACGCTGCCCCCGGCTTGGGCGGGGGCGGGGGCCGCCGCGATCATGGCGAGCACGTCCTCGGGGCTGCGCCGGTAGCGGCGGATGACCTCGCTGACCTGGATGTAGTTCGTCATGCCCTGCTGCTGCATCCATCGGAGCACGAGGGCGCGGCGGTCCATCTCCGCCCACACCTCGTCGGTCCGGATCTGGAGGCGCTCGGCGATGCGGTCCACCACATAGCTGCGCGGGCTGCGCAGGAACTTGTCGTTGACCGCGTCCCACTTGAACACGTTGTTCGTGACGACCTCGCCGGTCTCGGGCGCGATGCCCTTGATCTCGGTGATCTCCTTCACGCGGCGCACGAGCTTGTCGCCCACCCTGACTTGCGCCTGGATGAGCACGCCGCGCAGGTTCTCCAGCATGATGCGGGGCACGCTGATCGGCGGGTTCTCGAGCCTGTGGATGCAGCCACCGATGCTGTCGGCGTGCATCGTGGAGTACGTCGCGTGTCCGGTGGCCATCGCCTGGAAGAGGGTCATGGCCTCCTTGCCGCGGACCTCGCCGACCAGCAGGAACTCGGGCCTTTGCCGGAGCGCAGCAGCCAGCAGGTCGTACATGCTGACCTCGCCCGCGAACTTCTCGCCGATGATCTCGCCGCCGCCGCCGCGCGTTACTCCAGCCACCCAGTTGTCGTGGGGCAGGTTCAGCTCGCGCGTGTCCTCGATGCTGACGACCTTCTTCTCGCTCGGGATGAACATGCACGTCGCGTTCAGGGTCGTGGTCTTGCCGCTGGCCGTTCCCCCCACGATGAGCATGCTCTGGCCGTGCTCCATGGCCATCCAGAGGTAGCTGGCCATCTCGGGGCTCATGGTGCCGTAGCTCGTCAGGAGGGGCGGCGTGAAGGGGTCCGCGCGGAACTTGCGGATGGTGAAGCTGCTGCCCCTCGTGGTGATTTCCTCGCCGTAGGTCGCTTGCAGACGCGACTTGTCCGGGAGCGTGGCGTCCAGGAGCGGGCTCGCGACGCTGACGTGCTTGCCCGCGCGCTGCGCCAGCAGCAGCACGAACGCGTCGAGGACGCTCGTCTTGGGGAATTGCACGTTGGTGCGCATCGCCTCGAGCCGGCGGTGGAACAGGAAGATCGGCACATGAGGGCCGTCGCAGCTGATGTCCTCGATGTCCGCGTCGCGCATGAACGCGTCGATGCGGCCGTAGCCCGCGTAGTCGCGGTGGATGAAGTACAGGATCTTGGCCCGGCTCACCGCGTCGATGCGGATGAGGTGGTCGGTGATCAGCTCGTCCACGCGCTCGGTCAGGACGCGCTCGACCTCGTTGTCGGGCACGTCCTCGGGCCGGATGGCCAAGGTGTTGAGGAGGGCCTCGCGGAGGAAGTCCAGGACTTCGGCCTCGAAGTTCTCCAGCGTGGGCTCCAGCACCTCGTAGAGGTAGCGGCCCTCGGTCTCGTTCCACAGCAGGCGCGTCAGGCACAAGCCCTCGCGCACGACGCGCTCCTGCTCGAGGACGCAGCCGTCGGGGACGTCGGGCACCACCAGCGCGGGGCGGTTCGGGTCGAGGTCCATCATGGGCTTGAGGGGCTCGGCCTTGCGCTTGGCGAAGAGGCCCTTCTTCGCGGGCGCGGCCACCGAGGGGAGCGCGGTCTCGGCTTGCGGAGCGGGCCGGCGGAGCTTGACCCCGAAGCGGGGCTTCTCCTCGCCGTTCTCGGGCTCCGCGGCTTGGGGGCCCTCGCGCGCGGCGTCCTCGACGGGCGTGCTGGAGCGGCGCAGCTTGGACACGAAGAGGCCGTGGCGCTCCTGCGCGGCTTCGGCGGTCTCGGGCGCCTCCAGGCTCTGCCGGCGGCGCAGCGGGAGCATGCGGTCGCGGGGCTCCGCGTCCTCGGCCGCGGGCTCGGGGGCGTCGAGCGTGATCTCGGGCGTGGGCTCAGGCTCAGGCTCGGGCGTCGGTTCGGGCGCAGGCTCCGGCTCGGGCGCGGGCTCGTCCACGGCCTCGGCTTCCGCGCGCTCGGGCGACCACGCCACGTCCGAGGGCAGCGCGTCCGTCACGCGCTCCGCTTGCGTCTCGGGCGCGCGCTTCCGCGACAGGCTCCAGCGCGAACCGCGCGTGGCGCGCCAGCTCGGGGCCTCGGCCTCGGGTTCCGCCGCGGGCGCTGGCTCGGGCTCCTCCGCAGGCTCCTCCGCGGGCTCGGCCGGGCGCTCGCCGCCTCGGCCCCAGCCGAAGCGCGTGCGGGGCGCGGGGGCCTCGGGCTCCTCCGCGGTTGCAGGCTCGGGCTCGGGCTCCGGCTGCTCGACGGGCTCCTCGACCGTCTCCTCGACGCGCTCGTCGGCCGGCTCGTCGGGCTGCTCGCCCTGCTCGCGCTGGAGCGCCGCGCGCCGCGCGGCCTCCCGTTGGCGCCGCGACTTCTTACCCATGGTGCCCGCCTGCCACGTGCTCAGGGGGATATGTGCGTGTCTGTACTACCCTAGGCGTGGTCGCATCTGGAACAGGGCTGGCTTGCCTCCCAACCCCCGCCACCTAGCTCCCCCCGAGCCGGAGCGTGATGGCCGCGACCTGGAGGTCCAGGTGGAGGTCCGCCTCGTCCTCGAAGTCGGCGCACGCCGCCTCGCCCGCGCGGCAGGGGCCGAAGATCGTCAGGTCCACCCAGGAGGAGCCGGTCGCCGGGTTGCCCGCGGCGAGCACGTACTCGTTGCTGCTGATGTTCTCCGCGAGGAAGTTGCGCAGCAGCTGGTCGGCGACATGCGCGGGGAACCGCGTGGGGATGCGCAGCGTCAGGTTCTCCGACTCGCCCTGCACGACCGTGCGCGTCTCGGCCAGCGCGCGCGTGCGCAGCGTGCCGCCGCCCGCGACCTTGCCCTCCGCGCTCGTGACGTTGAACCAGCGCAGCGCCACGTCGAGGCCGTTGTCGGCCGCGCGCGTGACGCGCAGGTCGGGGCCCTGCAGCAGCGCGGAACCGCCGTCGCGCTCGACCAGGAGCCCGGCGGGCTCGAGGGTCCACGTCCGGCCGTGCGAATACGTCGGGAACACCGACATTGTGAGCGCGCCGCTGCGCAGCTCGAGGTTGTAGTCCTGGGGCTGCTGCTCGCCGGTCGAGACCTCGGGCGGGGGGAACTCCGTCGTGAAGTCCACGCCGGTCATGGTGAACTGGCCGAAGCCTTGGCCGGCGTTGACGAACCACACGTCGAAAGACCCGCAGACCTCCGGATCTGGGGGGCAGGTCGCGTAGACGGCTTCGTAGAACTTCGCCGTGTCGGACGTGTCGGCCGTGTCCCGGAGGGATATGGTGGCCCCGTTGCTGGCGGACCACACTTCCTCGCAGTTGCGGTTGCCGGAAGTCACCTTGAGGCGCACGCCCTCATGCGACGCCTCGTGGGTGCGGACGAAGGTTCCTATCCACAGCGTGTCCTCATCGACGAAATCGTCCGTCTCAGCTTCTGGCAGCGGGGGCGGGCTGCCAGCGCGCACAGCGTACACGCGGAACGTGGTCTCCTGGCACGTGCCTCCAGGCTTCTCGTTTCCCAGCAAGGACCGATCGGTGATGCGGATGGTAAACGTCTCGAGGCTCGCGGGATCGTCGCGTGACAGCGGCGTGGGGTTGACCTTGAACGAGTTCTCGTCGTCAGGGTTGCAGAAGCAATCCTCGAACGAGCCCTCGCCAACGACAGGCGGCGGGATCGGCGCGGGTTTCACCGTGGCGCGCGCGAACCCGAAGCTCGGCAGGCCTTGACCATCCTCCACCGACGCTCTACTTGTCGTGAAGGATTGGCTGAGGAACCAGCTCATGCTGGCGCCCATGCGCGTCGTGGGCGTGGCCCCGGCGGCGGGCGCATCGCTCCCTGCAACCGCGAGCAGCTTGAGACGCGCGTTGCTCATGTCGCTCGCCTGCTCGGCGGCGAACTGGCCCTCCTGGATGCGCAGGTTCGCGGGGCCGACGGTCAGCTTGGCCGTGACGAGGACGCTTGTCAAGAGCGCGAGGGCGAGGATGAAGTTGATGACGCCGGCGACCGCCTCGTCGCGCATCAGCTCACGACCTCCACGAGGAAGCGGCTCCACAGGATGTTCACCCTGATGTCCTGCTGCGCGGTGGGGGCCTGGCGGCCATCGACCTCGAGGGTGACGATGCCTGCGACGCTGTCGCAGCTGCTCGTGTAGTCCGGGGCCAGGAGGCCCGCGTCCGCCATGGAGATGTTGAACCAACTCGTCCATGCGGAACACGACTCGGTGGGGAAGGTCAGCCGGACGTAGCCAGCCGTGCCACGCATCTCGCGCTGGTCGATGAGCGTGGCCGAAAGCGTCACGGGACCGCTGCTGGCGGCGCTGCCGATGACGCCGCTCAGCACGTTGAGGCGGAGCGTCACTTCCGTGTCGGGGGGCTCGTCGCTGCAGTCCGGCTCGTCGATGACAGTATCGCCGTCGTCGTCGCGGCCGTTGCCGCAGATCTCCGCGGGGCCCAAGTACCGGAACGCGAAGGGCGGCGGCGAAACGAGCGCGCCGCTGGTGCCATCGATGCGGAGGATGGCGCCGTGCTCGATGCGGAGGATCGAAGGGGGGGCGTGCGGCGCCGTGAACCGCAAGCTCAACGGCTGGTCCGCGTTCGATAGGGGGAGCGAGGTTGTGCCGGGGTTCGACCCACCGCTGCCGGAAGGCGGGATGTTCTCGATGTTGTAGGTGCCCCACGCCTTGTTGCCGTTCACAAACCAGATGTCGTAGCTCTGGCCGGGGACGCCGGCGCCGTTCGGGAAGAGGGTGTCCCAAAGGCGAAGGTTAGCGGGTTGCGTGTCAAGGAGACTAGGAGGCCTGTCGATCGGGCATGTGGGCGAGGTGGCGTCTTTGACGCAGAGGAGGTTGAGGGTCTCCCCGTTCACACCGTTCTCGTCATTGTGTCTCCACGCACATGAACCGGGCCAAACCTCGATGTTGATGACGTCTTGGGCTGTCGCCACCACGGGCGCGAAGTCGGCGGCCCAGATGACTTTGTTCTGATACTCGTTGTTGTTGCAGTTTCCCGTGGGATTCAGGTCGAGGGTGGGGCAATTCTCGTCGGCGCAGACGTCCGCCCGCAGGATCATGACGCGGAAGTTGCCTTCGGGATTGTTGCTGGCCAGCCTGGAGACATCTGTGAGCCGGAGGTCGAGCCGCGTCAGCGACGTCGGGTCGCCGCGGTCGCCGCGGTAGACCATGCACGAGTCGCAGATGGTGGGGGGCGGCGTGTTGTCGAGCGGGCCCTCGGTGGGCTGGCTCGTGACGGGCTGTACGAACGAGCCACGCAGTGTGAGGCCTGTTGAGCCGGATCCTTCGCTTGTTTCCAGCTGCACGAGGCCGGCGGTCTTCGATGAGGTGAGGAAGCCGCGCGCCTCGCTGCCGAGCTGGACGGTCTGGCGGGCGGCCGCGTTGGGCCTGCCCGAGAGCGCGAGGTCGTCGAGGCTAGAGGCGAACTCGGTGAACTGGCTCTGGCCCGAGGCCATGTGCTCGCGCTCGGCGCGCGCCAGCACGGCGGGGTCCCACGTGATGGTGATCGTGATCATGAAGGCCGTGAGGAGGCCGAGGATGAGGAGGAAGTTGATGACGCCGACGACGGCGTCGTCCTCCCGCGTCATGCTGAATTCTCCGTGGGGTCGGCTGGGTCTGTGCAACCCGGATCGTCGGGATAATCTATTTTCGTGTCCCCGTCATCATCGGCGCCGTTGTCGCACTTCTTCGCGCCGCCGCCCGTTGCTAGCTCGTTCGTGTCGTCGGCTCCGGTGCAGCCAGGATCGTCGGGGTAGTCGGTCTTCGTGTCGCCATCGTTGTCCGAAGTGTCGTCGCACTCGGGGGCAACGCCGGGCGCACCCCGCTCACTGTCGTCGGTGTTCGTATCCGTGCAGCCTGGGTCGTTCCCTGCCCCGTAATCGGTCTTGCCGTCGCCGTCGTTGTCGGCGCCGTCGCCGCACGCCGCCACTTCGGTCGTGTCGCCCGCGCTCGAGCATTGCGCGTCGCCCACGCCGGCGTTGATATTATAATCGTGCTTGCCATCTAGGTCGTTGTCGTCGCCGTCGTCGCAGACGATGGCGCCGCGCTCGTCGGAGTCGGCCAAGCCGAAGCATCCCGTGTCCGCAGCGTAGTCGGTGAGGCCATCCTGGTCGTCATCGATGCCGTTGCTGCAGGCGGTGGACTCGTTGTCGTCGAAGGGATCCTCGCAGCCTTCGTCGCCGTTGCCGAGCGGCGCGGTGTTGTAGTCGAT
>DASYRW010000063.1:0-2898 GCA_036003985.1 Thermoplasmatota archaeon | reverse complement strand
CCGCAGCTCCAGAGCATCCAGGTCATGGTGAGCGCCGACCACGGCGCGGCCGACTCTTGGGCAGGGCCCTTCACCGCGCTGCCCACCGATCCGGGCACGTTCTACCTGCACGGCAAGCCCGCCGCGCTGCCCGGGGGAGGCTTCGCCATGGCGTTCGGCGAGGTCCCCAACGACTACCTCTACGGCCCCGGCCGCGTGGGCGTCGCGTTCAGCGACGACGGCCGCGCGTGGCACGTGCGCTACGTCGCGGACGTGCCGGAGGGCTTCGAGTCCGTCTGGCCCGTCCAAGCAGCGGCGGACGCGGCCGGCGCGCTGCACGTGGCGTGGAACGCGCGCACCGGCGACACCATGACCGTGTTCCACAGCGCGACGCGCGACCGCGGCGCGAGCTGGAGCCAGCCCGTGGCGGTCCGCGCGAACGGCACCAACGCGCTGCCCTGGGTGGCGGCCCGCGGCGACGGCGAGGTCGCGGTGGGGTGGTACGGCGGCGACGCCACCGGCGATCCCTCCAAGGCCGACGACAACGCGACCTGGTTCGCGTACCTCGGCGAGAGCCGCGACGGCGGCGCGACGTGGAGCGTCGGCAAGGTCCGCGACGAGCCGGTGAAGGAGGGCCCCTTCTGCCCCCTCGGCGCGCGCTGCCCCGCGGACCGCGAGCTCCTCGACTACGTCAGCCTCGTCCACGGCCCCGACGGGCGCGTCAACTATGCGTTCGCGCACAGCGAGGCCGAGGGCCAGGGCGCGACGGCGCGCGTGCTCTATGCTGGGACGGTGCCGCTGGACGGCGCGACGGCGTCGTGAGAACCTACAAATCCTGGCACGCAGTGCAGCGCGCATGGCCCCGCGCGCCGTGCTCGGACTGGTCCCGCTGCTCGCCCTCTCGCTGGCCGGCTGTGTGACCCAGAGCGCCCTCGATCCGTCCGCGCTGCCGCCGCTCGCGGCGCCGCTGCGCTTCCTGCCGGCGGTGGCCATGGACCAGCCCTCGGCCGGCGCGGAGCCCAACATCGCCGTCGCGCAGGATGGCGCGCTGTTCATCGCGGCCGTCGCCGGTTCCCAAGAGCGGCCCAACGCGCTCGAGGGCGCGGCGTGGCTGTGGCGCTCGCAGGACGATGGCGCAAGCTGGGAGACGCTGCGCGCGCCCGTGCGCGAGACGCCCCTCGGCTCGCTGCCCATGACGCGCCGGCCCTTCGGCAGCAGCGACGCGGACGTCATCGCGTCGCCCGACGGCTGGGTGTACTACACCGACTGGTGGAACTGGGGCATCCCCCTCGCGGGCGTGCCGGTCGCGAGCAGCCGCTACGGCTCCTACCTGGTGGAAGCGAGCAGCGACGGCGGCGCGACGTGGAGCAGCGCGCCCGTCACCACCCTCGACAGCCTCAACGGCGTGGACCGACAATGGCTCGTCGCGGGCCCCGACGGCTTCGTGGGTCTGTTCTATGCGTACTTCCACGGCTTGCAGAACACGGTGCGCACCGTCGGCGACCTCTTCGGGCGCAGCGACTTCATCATGAGCGTCCAGGCGGTCTACAGCTTCGACCACGGCGCGACCTGGACCAATCCGGTCACGGTCGTGGACCCCGTGCCGGACCGCAGCTACCAGATCGCGCATCCCATGGTGCTCGCGGACGGCACGCTCGTCATGCCCTTCGGGAACGTCGGGCCCGGCACCGACTTCTGGCACAACCCGAGCAGCGTCCGCGTCGCGGTGAGCGAGAACAACGGCGCGAGCTGGTTCCTCCGCACCGTCGCGGACGTGCCCGAGGGCTTCGACAACCTCTGGGCGGTCCAAGGCGCAGCGGACAGCGCCGGCACGATCTACGTCGCGTGGGCCGCGCGGGCGGGCGAGAACATGACGCTCTTCGAGGCGCACAGCGCGGACGAGGGCCTGACCTGGACTGCGCCGCGCGCGCTTCGCAGCGCTGGCCTCAACTTCCTGCCGTGGGTCGCGGCCCACGCACCCGGCCACGTCGCGGTCGGCTGGTACGGCGGCGACGCGCAGGGCAAGCCCGAGGAGGCCGGCGACGACGCGGCGTGGTTCGCGTACGTGGCACAGAGCCGGGATGGCGGCGCGGCGTGGAGCGTGGCCAAGGTCAGCGACGAGCCCGTCAAGGTCGGCGCGTTGTGCCCCAAGGGCGCGGCCTGCACGGCCAACCGCGAGCTGCTCGATTACGTGTCGCTGGCCTACGCGCCCGACGGCCGGCTGCACGTCGCCTTCGTGAAGAGCCGCGAGCTGGACGGCGGCGTGAAGGCCGGGCTCGTCCACTATGCTGGCGCGTCGGGTTGAAGAAGACGGGCGGCTTGCGGCCGCCTGCGTTCGATCAGAAGGCCGCAGCCTTCGCCAGCCCCTCCTGGGGGCGCGGCGGGGCGCCAGCGAGCTGGTGCCCCTCGCTCTCCGCGTGGACCTTCGCCTCCCAGGCCCCATCGAGGGTGCCAGGGAAGCGGCGTCCGCAACTGCACGTGTGCATGTTCTCGGCCGCGCCAAGCACCTCCCTGACTTCAAGCCATCCTTAGGGCGTGACCGGCAAACTGGCGGAATCGCCTCGCCAGCGGTAGCTTTTCTGGACTCTGATGATCACTCTTGGTCATCACCATGCACCAGTTCAGGGCTGCGGAGGCGGTCGGACGCCGCGGAAGCCCCGCCGAAGGCGCAAGGGCCGCTCAGGCCGGACCGGGGACCCCGCGGGCGACGACGGCCGCGAGGGCGCCCAGGATCGCCAGCACGAGCGCGATGGCGAACAGCTCGGGCAGCCGGAAGAGGCGCAGCTTCGCCGTCGCGACCTCGAGGAGCGCGACGAAGACGCACAGCAGCGCGAGCTTCGCCGCGAAGGCGAGCAGGCCGAGGGCGGGGATCGCCTCCGCGCCCGGCGGCCCGAAGGGGAACACGAGCAGGGCCACGAG
>DASYRW010000062.1:0-8867 GCA_036003985.1 Thermoplasmatota archaeon | reverse complement strand
CGAGTATCCATGTTCGGGGACGCACGGGTCGCCGCCCACCACCAGCTGCTCCACGAACTCCACCGCATCGACGCCGGGCGCGTCTTGGAGGAGGCCGGGCCCACCGTGCTCGCCGGGCCAGATCCAGAACGTGATCTCCGTCTGCGCGCACAGCTCCTCCACGTCGCTGAGGCCGCACGCGGTGCCGGGCGGGGTTGCGTTGGGGTTGGGGTCCTCGGCGCAGACGCCCGCCTCGATTGCCTCCACGGAGCGCGGGCCGTAGTACTCCGGACACGAGCCGAGCCACACGAACTCGTTCGTCGTGCCGCGGCAGGCGGCGTAGCACGCGTCGACGACGCCGTTGCCGTTGAGGTCCTGCCACTCGCCGTACCACGCCCACACGTCGCGGTCGCCCGGCAGCACCGCGCTCGCGAAGGGCGCCAGCGGCGTCAGCGCCGGCACGGGGCCCATGCCCGCCGCGAGGCCTGCGAGGAGTTGGTTGTAATCGATGACCTGGGTACCGCCCGCGCCCCCCGGGTTCTGCGCGAACTCGCCGTCGAGCCGGCCGTCGAGGAACCGCAGGCGCGGGCCGGCGACGCCCGTGCCGGGCTCGCTGATCGGCGCGGGGATCTTGCCCGGGCCCAGCGCGGGAGTGACGATCGGCACAGAAAGCCCGTTCGGCCGCGGCGCGCCCACAGTCCAGAGGCCGCATTGGCCGTCGAGGCGGCGCACCGGCGCGCCGTTCTCCAGGCCCGTGCACCCTGCCGCGACGGTGCCCGCAAAGGCCTGCCCGCACGCCGCCGATTCGCCCGGCGCGCTCAGCACTGCGACCACGCAATTCTGGAGCGTCGGGCCCAGCACCGATGTCGCCAGGCCGTCCGGCTCCGGCACCTGCCCGCTCAGGTCGTGCTGCAGCGGGTCGTTCACGTACAATCCCATGTGGCTCGCGGTCGCCACGCTCGGCAGCGCGACGACGGCGGCCAAGACCCAAGCGATCTTGCTGCGCATCCGCCATGCCTCCTAGGGCATGCGGCCTCCGGCCCCCGGCTCTGCAAGGGGACGCGCTCGGAAAAGGCTGGCTCCGGACTTCGATGAATTGCCTGACCGTCGCCTTGGCGAATGCTCGAACCTGCGTCACGCCTCGGGGAACTGCTCCGCGCTGACCTTCTTCAGGCCGGCCGCCTCGAGGCGCAGCGCCATGGGCTCGGCGCGGTGGCCGCGCACATCGAGGTGGAAGTGCTTGGCTTGGGAGCGCCGCGCCGCCTCGAAGACCAGCTCGTCGCTGATGCCCCCCTCGAGGGCGTGATCGGGAACGATGTGGCCCACGCTCGCGAGCCGGCGGCGCGCGAGGTCCGTGTGCTTGGGCGCGTAGTGGCCGCCGCCGAGGCCGATGACGTGCAGCGTGCGCGGCGCGCTCGGCACGTCGAGGATCGCGCGCGCGACGACCTCCGCGGCCCGCGCGTCGCCCCAGTCCTGCTCGCCCGAGCCGAGCTCGATGAAGAACGCCGGCGTGTTCAGCAGGGGCCCGTGATGGGTCGCCTCGAAGCTGATGCCGTGGCTCACGCCGGCCTCCTTGGCATGGATGGCCAACGCGCGCAGCGCGTGGCTCTGGTGGCGCGGCGCAGCCGGTGTGAATTGGTTGGGCTGGCCGCCGAAGCGCGCCTCGCCGAAGTTGCCCACAGGGTGGACCGTGAGCGTGCGCTGCCCGCTCGCGGCCTTGTGCTTGCTGGCGAAGATGATGACCTCGGGCTCCAGGCCCGCTTGGCTCCTCAGCTGCGCGTCGAGGCCCTCGTGGTAGATGTGCAAGTCGGGGATCTCGACCATGGCGAAGGGCTCGCTCCACAGCACGGGCTTGCCCAGGAACTCGCCCTTGGTGTCCCAGTGCGCGAGGCTGCGCAGCCGCGCCGCGATGTTGACGGAGGCGGGGTCCACGGCGGACACCACGATGGCGAACACGCGGGGCCAGTGCGGTCCATCGGATATGAGGTTTTGCCTGGATCCTTCTCGGTCGTCACCGGTGCGGCGTCCGAGGATTGGTCCACCTTTCCCTGGGGTGAGCTTCGGCAGGATGGCAAGGCCGCCCTTGGGGCCTCAAGGACGTGGTTGAAGGGGGTTGAAACCGGCGCGGGCTGCTCGCGCGGCCGGAGGACTCGACATGCGCCCCATCCTCGCGCTCCTGATCGGCGCCGCGATGCTGGCCCCCGCCGGCCTCGCGCTCGCCCCATTGCCGAGCATCACGACCGACCCCGTCCTCGCGTTCGCGCGCCAAGCCGACGCGCTGCAGGCAGCCCAAGCGGGCCTCGCGGTGCCGGCTTCGCTCGCCGTCGCGCCGGGCGCCCCCAGCGGGGAGGCCCTCGCCCTCCTCGCGCAGCACGGCCTGGCCCCGACGCCCGCGCAGGTCCATGCCCTGGGGGTGCTCGACGGCTCGCCGGCGGGCCCTGCCGTGGCGGGCGTGCTCGCGGCCTTCGCGGCCTTCGACAGCGCGGCGCGCGTCGCCGAGCCGGGCGCGGTGCTGGCCGCCCGCGAGGCGCTGCTCGAGGCGGTGCTCGGCCTGCGCGCCACGATCCGGCAGGTGGGCCTGCAAGCCCTCGGGCCGGGCCTGTACGCGCCGCCCGCGCTCGCGCTGGAGTTCGCCGGCGTGGACAGCGTCTATGCCGTGGACATCGCCCTCGTGCTCGACGCGGGCGGCGATGACCTGTACCTCAACAACGCCGGCGGGAGCAACCTCGCGAACCAGCAGGGCTGCGAGACCTTCGGCGACGGCGCGCCGCGGGGCGCCGGAGCGCTCGCGGACTTCGCGGGCGCGGACCGCTACGTGAGCGGCCGGGGCGGCGGCATCAACGGCGGTGGCTTCCTCGGCGCCGGCTTCCTGGTGGACTTCGAGGGCAACGACCTCTACCGCGCCGCGAACGACGCGACCAACGGCGGCGGCTACGTCGGCGTGGGGCTCCTGCTCGACGTGGCCGGCGACGACCGCTTCGAGGCCGGCGGCTGGGGCGCGAACGGCGGCGGCTATCCCCTGGGCCTCGGCCAGCTGCTGGATCTCGAGGGCGACGACGCGTACACCGCGACCTTCGACGCCGTGAACGGCGGCGGCCGGGGCGGCTTTGGCTTGCTCCGCGACGAGGCCGGCCTCGACTGGTACTGGGACCAGGAGGGCGGCACGGGTTGGGATGTGACCGTCGTGCCCAAGGAAGTCGCCGGGGCGCAGGTCGACCACGCATGAACCCGCTGATCTCCCCACCAACGGCCGAGCCGACGCGCGCGCGCGTGCTGGCGGCGGTGCGCGCCCATCCGGGCAGCACCGTCGCCGAGGTGGCGCGGCGCGTCGGCATCGACCACAGCACCGCTGCCTACCATGTGGCGCGCCTCGTGCGCAGCGGCACCATCGCGGCGGAGCGCCGGCGCGGCCGCGTGCACTGCTTCCTCGCTGGCTCTTCGACGGCCGGCGAGCGCGCCCGCGCCATCGGCGGCCGGCTGGCGAAGTCGGAGCTCGTGCTCGCGGCCCTCACCGTCCATCCGCAGCCGCTGCGCCGCATCGCGGCCGGCCTGCCCCTCAGCAAAGCGGGCGTGGTGTGGCACCTGCAGCGGCTGTGCGAGCTGGGCCTCGCGGTGGCAGAAGGCGCTCCGCGGACGCGCCGCTATCGCCTCGCGCCCTCGCTGGCCGGGTTCACGCCGGCTCGGGCCGCGACGGTGGCGGCGGGCTGACCGCGGCGAGCGCGTCGGCGAAGGCGCGCGCGGTCGCGAAGCGCTGCTCCGGCTCCTTCGCCAGGGCGCGCTGCAGCGCTGCGTTCAGCGCCTCGGGGGCCCGCGGGAGAACGGGCGCGGCCGGCGGCGCGGCCAGCGCGTTGCGCGCGCTCAGCTCGTCCAAGCCCGCGATGTCGAGGTGGGGCTTGCCGGTGAGCATGCGGTGGAGCACCGCGCCCACCGCGTAGAGGTCGCTCCGCGCGTCGACGGGCAAGCCGCGCGCCTGCTCGGGGCTCATGTACTGCAGGGTGCCGGGCTGGAAGCGCGCGGTCGTCAGGCCGCTGATCGTGCGTTGCGGGTCCTCTTCCGCCAGCGTCGCGATGCCGAAGTCGGCCAGCTTGACTTCCCCGCGGGCGCCGAAGAGGATGTTGTCGGGCTTGACGTCGCGGTGCACGACCCCCCGCGCGTGCGCGGCCGCAAGGCCCTCCAGCACCGCGAGCGCGACGCGTACGGCCTCGCGCTGCGACAGGCTCCCGTCCCGCAGGCGCTCGGCGAGCGTCCCACCTGGGAGGTACTCCATCACGACGTAGTAGTCCGCGCCGCGCTGCTCGACCTCGTGGATGGCCACGATGTTGGGATGGTTGAGCTGGCCCGCGATCTGCGCCTCGCGCAGGAACGTGCGCACCACGCTCGGCGTGCCGCGCCACTTCGCGAGCAGCTCCTTGATCACGACTTGGCGGCCCAAGACCTTGTCGCGCGCGAGGAACACGCGGCCGAAGCCCCCTTCCGCTAGCAAGGAGGCGATCTCGTACTTGCCGAACGCGACGGCGCCGGGCCTCAGGTCGGGCGTGGCGCCCTGCGGCTCCGCGCGCGTGGCGGCGAGCGACACGACGATGCCGTGGTCGCGCTCGCTCAGGCCCAGCTTGCGCCGCTGCTCGCGGAGGTCGGCGTCGTCCGCGCCGGGCTGCTTGCCCTCGCGGAGCGCGGCCTCGACGCTGGCCCTGTACACCTCGAGCTTGCGCAGGTAGAGGTGCTCGCCGTCGGCGCTCACGCCGGGCGCGAGGCGGTCGGCGAGGCGGTAGGCCATGCGCAGCGCGGGCAGGAACGCCGCGGCCGCCACGACGAGGGCCACCGCCCCGGCCGCCGGCGGAGCCGCCGCGCCCTGCAGCAACGCATAGGCAGCCGCCGCGAGCCCTGCGCCCGCCAGCAGCGCCGCGCCCGCGGTGGCGCCGTGCTTCACGCGCACGTCGATGTCGAAGAGCTGGTAGCGCACGATGCCGTACACGATGATCGCCACGCTCCCCGAGCGCACGACGCCGAGGAGCTCGAAGGCGGGCATCCAGAGGCGCGCGACCTCGACCGCGAGCGCCGTGAGCAGGCCCGCGCCGATCGCTGCGAGGACGATGCGGGCCTCCTGCCGGTGGCCGGGCGCAACGCGCGCGCGGGCGCGCGCGACGAGGCGCGCGGCGAGCACGAGCGTGAGCACGAAGCCCCCCAGCATGATGAGCGCGATCACGGCCGCCTCGGCGGTGGACGCCTCCGTCGCGGGGACCCCGCCGAGGGCTGCGTCGCCGAACTTGTGCAGCTGGAGCGGCGTCGCGTGGGCGACGAACAGCGCGAGCGCGGCGAGCACGAAGGTGACCTGCTTGCGCTCGATCACCGAGGCTGGCTCCTCGAGCCGGCGCATCATGGTGAAGAGCGCGAACACCAGGCCGCCGTAGAGCGGCGCCACCACCAAGTAAGGAAAGAACGCGCCCCACGTCAGCGTGAAGGTGCCGGCGAGGTCGCCTTCGGTGACCCGCCCGACCTGGGCGATGAGCTTGGTCGGCGCGGCGAAGAGCAGCACGAGGCACAGGGCGCCCGGCAGGGCCAGCGCCGCGAAGGGCGCACCGTTCTGCCACCTCGGCAACGGCCGCGGGAAGATCGCGGCGAAGGCGACGATGAAGAAGTAGAGCGGGATGAGGAACGCGAGGCTCACCTCGCCCGCGAGGCGCGCCAGCGCCGCGTCGTCGGTGACCCGCACGACGTTGACGCTCACGATCTGGGCGCCCCAGAACACGGCCAGCAAGGCGAAGACGCGGTTCCAGTCCTTCCGCGGGTTCGCCAGCAGCAGCGCGCCGCCCAGCGCGGCCATCAGCGCGCCCGAGGCCATGGTGAGCAGCGCGACGGTGTGCCAGACGAACGCCAAGCGATGTCTCCTAGAGGTCGATGCCGGCCATGCCCTGCGACCCCGGCAGGCACACGGGGTCGCACCCGAAGTAGACGCCGTAGTCCTGCGCTTCCTCGGGGATGAGGCCGGTGCTGGGCAGCTCCGCGGGCGCAGCGCAGACCGGCGCGGCGGCGAAGGGTGTGACGTACGCGTGGAACAGCCACGTGCCGGCCGCGTCGTTGGGGAGCGTGACGTTCCCGCCGAGGCTGCTGGCGGGGATGGACGTCGTCGCGCCCGGCTTCCAGGCTTCGAGGTAGTAGCCGGGCAGCGGCGGGTACGGGTACGGCACCTCCGGCGGGAGCCCGATGGTGTACCACGGCCGCGCCACGATGCCGAAGCTCACGTCGCGCGGGCCTGCGGGGACCGCCGCGGTGAACCAGTCGTCGAGGTCGCCGGCCCCCGTCGCGATCGCGGGATACACGACCTCGTCGAGGAAGCCCCACACGTACTGCTCCTCGAGGATCGGCACCGCGCCCTCGGGGCTCTCGCCCGCGTCGCGCCCCGAGCCTGCGTCGTTCTGGACGATGCGCGTCGCGCCGAGGGCGCTGCATGCCGGCTCCACCGCCCCGGCGGGGAGGGCCAGCGCGGCGGCGAGGGCCAGCAGGCCCGCCACGACCGCCAAGGCCTGGGCACGCGTCATGGCCACGCGAACCCTGTGCGAAGGAAAATATTTTGCCTTGATGGAGGCATCGAAGCGCGCCGCGGCCTTCCGGAGACCATTGAATGGACGAGACCCCCGAGATCGCGCGGCTGGCCGAGTATCTGAAGGCCCTCGGCAACCCCAACCGGCTCGAGCTGCTCTACGCCCTGCGCGCCCCGCGCGCGGTGAGCGAGATCGAACTGCATCCCGAGCAGGCCCGCGAGGGCGAGAACCCCGAGCGGCCCATCTCGCACCAAGCTGTGAGGGACCACCTCGCGAAGCTGCGCGCCATCGGGGTGGTGGCGGTGCAGCGCACCGAGCGCGGCGGCAACATCGTGGACGAGTACGTGCTGAACCACCAGAAGCTCTTCGCCATCGTCGAGGAGCTGCGCATGCTCGGCGAGCTTCGCGCGCAGGCCGCTCCGGCAGCCGAGCCCACCATCGCCGGCGCCGAGCGCGCTCCCACCCAAGCCCGCGACGAGGGCCCGCGCTTCGTGCTCGTGCGCGGCCAGGGCGAGGGGCGCGTGTTCCCGCTGCGCAAGGAGACCCTGGGCGCCGACCGCGGCTGGATCATCGGGCGCAAGCGCGGGCTCGCGGTGAGCCTCGACTACGATCCGTTCGTGAGCGCCGAGAACGCCGAGGTGCTGCTCAACGGCGCGGGCTTCTCGCTCGTGGACATCCGCTCGTCGCGCAACGGCACCATGCTCAACTTCAAGCCGCTGCCCCGCGGCGGGAGCGCGCCGCTGGCGAGCGGCGACATCGTGACCATCGGCCGCACGAACCTCGTGTTCCGCGTGGGCTGACAAGGCCTTGGCTGGGGGCCCAAGCCCGCGGTTGAGCGCGCTTCAAGCTGGCCAAGCCCTTGGCTGCGCGGAGGTCTTGGATTGCCGAGCAAGAAGCTGCAACGCGCGCTCGCCCTCGCGGCGGGCTCCATCGTGGTTGTCATGTCGGTCGCCCTCGCGAGCCCCGTCGACGTGGATCCGACGGGCGACGCATCGGGCGAGTACGTCGCGGTGAGTGGCACGGGGAACGCGGCCGCGGGCGAGGGCTGCGACTACAGCACGCCCCTCCCCGTCCAGCCGCCGTGCCAGGGCCTGCTGGCGGCGAGCCTGATGGGTGACGCGCAAGGCGGCCTCGTCTCGGTGGGCGGCGCGCCAACGATGGCGGTGGTGAACGCGTGCGTCGCGGAGCCCGGGCCGGCGTGCGTGCCGAGCCCAGGCTTGGGGGCGCTGCTCGACGGCGCCCAAGCCAGCGCGAACGCGCAGGTGGACGCGGGCCAGGGCGTCGCCAACGGCCTCGTGGACGACGCGCAGCGGATCACGGCGACCTCGACCGACACCGGGCAGGGCCTCGCGAACGGCGCCGTGAACATCGGGCAGAACGGCGTGAACGTCGCCGTCGATGCAACGCAGGCGGCGGCTGCCGAGGTGTCGGCCGATCCCGCAGGCTTCGCGGGCGGCGCCGCCAGCAGCGCGCAAGCCGCTGCGGAGGCCTTGGCCGAGGATGCGGCCGCCGTCGCCGGCACCGTCGTCGAGGGCGCGCCGACGCTCGTGGACGAAACCCTCGCGGATGCCCAGGCCGCGGCGGCGAACGCCCAGGACGCCATCGCGACCACGGTCGAGAACGCGCCGACGGACATCGACGCGATGCTGCGCGGCATCGAAGCGACGGTCGAGTCGCTGCCGGACGAGTGCATCCAGGTCGACGCGGACGCAGCGTGCGCCGACGCGGCCGTGAGCCTGATGGGCAGCAGCAGCGCGGCGGTGCTCGCCGTGAGCGGCACGGGCAGCGCGAGCGCCTGCCAGCCCTCGCTGCTCTGTTTCGCGGTGAGCGGCACGGGCCCCGCGCAGGGCTACTTCGCCGTGAGCGGCACCGGCTCGGCCCAAGCGTGCGACCCCGGCACCGACTACGTGTGCACCGCGGTCAGCCTCGCCGGGCCGGCGCAAGGTGACGACTACGCGGTCAGCCTGCTGGGCGACGCGGCCGGCAGCGACCTCGCGGTCAGCGGCACCGGCCACGCGTCGGGCGACGTCGCGGTCAGCGGATGCGACCTGCTCGGGTTGTGCCTGTGAACCGAAGCCCCTAAGCGTGGGGCGCCGTTGCGGTCGCATGGCCCGCGTCCCCGCGGAGCTCGCGCTGGTGCTCGAAGCGGAAGCCCTCAAGCGCACCCCCCGCGCCGGCTGGAAGCGCGTCGGCATCGCGCGCCCCGAGAGCGTGGCCGACCACAGCTGGCGCCTCGCCCTCATGGCCATGCTGTACGCCGAGATGCTGGGCCTCGACGCGGGCAAGGCCGCGCGCATCGCGGTGCTCCACGACCTCGCCGAAGCGCGCACCGGCGACGCCATGCCGGGG
>DASYRW010000061.1:0-5111 GCA_036003985.1 Thermoplasmatota archaeon | reverse complement strand
TCCACGAGCACGGCGAGGGTCGGGCTTTGCACGCGGCCGACGCTCAGGAAGTCGGAGCCCAACTGGCCGCTGCTGAGGCTGATGAAGCGCGTGAGGACCGCGCCCCAGGCCAGATCGACCATCTGCCGCGCGTGCGCGCTGTCGGCGAGGCGCTGGTCCACGGCCGTCAGCGAGCCGAAGGCGCGCCGGATCTCCTCCTTGGTGAAGGCGGAGTAGCGCGCGCGCTTCACCTCGACGCCTTCCTTGGAGGACTTGCGCACCTGCTCCAGGGCCTCGACCCCGATCAGCTCGCCCTCGCGGTCGAAGTCGGTTGCGATGATGACGCGCTCCGCGCCCTTCGCGAGCGTCTTGAGCGCGTCGCTGATGCCCTTCTCCTTCACCGAGCGCTCGGGCTCGGCTTGGATCAGGTCTTGGAGGGGGACGCGCTGCCAGCTGCGGTACTGCTTCGGGTAGGTGAGCTCGACGATGTGGCCCTTGAGCCCCACCAACGCTGCGGAGCGCCCGCCGTCCCACTTGATCTCGTAGACGTCGACGCTCTTGACCTTGGATTTCTTGACCTTGCCCTCGCCCAGCAGGTCGGCCAGCTTGCGCGCCGCGATGTTCTTCTCGGCGATGATGAGATCCTGGACCGCGCCCCTGGGGGGGGACTTGTCAACCTCGGCACCGGGCGTCTCGGCCTCGGGCGCCTCTTTCTTCGCGGGTTTCTTGCCGGTTTTCTTCGCGGGCATGGGCGGGATGACGGGGCGGAGCCCCGGCGGGGCGCTTCACGCGGGCGTCGCTATATATGGATTACTAGGCGTTGACTGAAAGTTTCGGTCGCTCGGGCCGCAATTTCGTGCGCTGGAATCCTGAAGTGTTGCATGACCTTCAGGTTGGACCCTCCATGAGGCATTCGACGGGGAGTCTCGCGCTCCGAACGTAGTGATACCACAGCCCCGCGGGGAGCGGCTCTTCCTCCGCGAAGGCCCAGCCCACGCCCCCGAGGGCGGCCACCCCGATCCCCGCGGGCGCAGGCGAGGCTCCCTCCGAGCTGCGCAGGCGCGCCAGCTGCGCGGGGCGCCACGTCAGCTCCGGCCATGGTTGCCCGGTCTCGTGGAGCGGATCGAGCAGCGGCGCCGTGACGAGCACCGCCTGCACGCATGGGCCCGGGCCCACCGCGGGGCCGAGCGCCGCGACGCGCAGGGGCGTGCTGCCGGGCTGCTCGACGTACCACAGCACGTCGTCGCCGTCCCGCAGCGGGCCGCGGGCGTCGAGCCACTGCTGCTGCGGGCCGTAGTTGGTCTGCACCCAGCCGACGCGGTAGTCCCACCACTTCGCGTCCCACCAGTACTCACCCTGGACGCTGACGGGCTCGAGGTCGTCATACTCGTCGCGGATGATCAGCGCCATCCCCGCGAGCTGCGCCGCCGCGTGGAGCGCGCCGAGGGGCGTGCGCGCGTCCTGCGTGTGGACGCGGCCGCTCTCGGCGGTGAACGTGTACGTCCCGTCGAGGCTCACCCAGCCCTCCCAGAGGTGGGCCCAGTTGCCCTCGACGCGCACGTGCACTTGCAGCGGCGCGTCGGCGCTCGCGGCCAGCGGCGCGAGGAGCAAGCCCGCGAGGAGCAGCGCGCGCATGGCTCACCCGAGGAACGTGTGCTCTGCGAGGGCGAGGGCGCCGAAGG
This sequence comes from Thermoplasmatota archaeon, assembly GCA_036003985.1. Lineage (GTDB taxonomy): Archaea > Thermoplasmatota > SW-10-69-26 > JACQPN01 > JAIVGT01 > JAIVGT01. The sequence continues at coordinate 3,450 of DASYRW010000061.1, read as the reverse complement.
CGGCGAGGCTCTCCGGCTCGAAGCCCGCGACGCCGGGTTGGTAGAGGAAGCTCCCGTCCGGCTGCTGCATCGCCGCGAGGTAGCTCAGCAGCGTCTCGCCCGACGGCGCGGTCCATAGCAAGCCCGCAGGATCCTGGCCGGCCGCGACGAGGCCCATGACGCCCCACGACGTCGAGTACGTGTTGCTGAGGAAGGGCTGCGTCGGGTCCGCCAGCGCGTTGAACGGGATCGCCACGGGGCTCCAGCTGCAGCCGCCGTCGAACACGCCCTGCGCGAGCTTCATGAACACCGTCGCGCGCACGATGGCAAGGTCCGAGGACGCGCTGCCGGTCGCGAGGAGCGCGACCATCACCTGCGAGGTGGTGTCCACGTCCGCGAACAGGAGCGGGAACACATCGGGGTTGGCCGCGTTGAAGGGCGCGTAGCTCCACGCACCCGTCAGCTGCTGCTGGTCGAGCAGGTAGCCGCGCACGCCCTGCACGACCGGATCGTCGTCGGGCACGCCGGCGGCGTGGAGTGCCTGCAGGCCGAAGACGTCGTCGTTGAAGATCGCTGGGTTGCCCAGCTGCGCGCCGTCCCAAGCGTCGTAGATCTCCGCGACGGCATCGAAGCCCGCCGCGCTGCGCGGGTCGGCGCCGCTCGCGGCCATGGCCAGCACCTGCCGCGCGAGGCTGAGCACGCTCTGGCTTGGCTGGGTGGCCGCGATCACTGCTTGCTCGAGGCTCGCGCCGCCCGCGCGCACCATGGCAGGATCGAGGCCGCCGGCGCGCGCGAAGGCGATGGCCGCCCAGGCCGTGCTCGCGTCGTTGCCGATGCGTCCGTCCGCGCCCTGGCGCGCGCGGAGGTAGGCCAGCGCCTGGTCGACCTCGGGGCCGGGCTGGTGCGTGGCGACCGCGACGCTGGGCGCGAGCAGCGCCGCCGCGACGAGCGCAGCGGCCAGGATCTGGGACATCTCCGGGCCTCCTCAAGTGCGCTTGAACGAAGTCAAGCAGGGTTGAATGGCTGGCCCTGCCAAGAAGGTTGCGGACCCCAACGTTCATGGGTCCACGGTCCTTGCTCCGATCGTGCGCCTCCTGCGCGACAGGGCCGGCCTCACGCGCCTGCTCTTGCTGCTCGAGTTGCAGCGCGGCGGGCACACGAAGCTCCAGCCCCTCGCGGACGCGCTCGGCATCACGGTCCAAGGCGTGAGCAACCACATCGGCGAGCTGCAGCGGTCCGGCATGGTGCGGGCAGGGCGCGGGCGCTACGAGCTGATGCCCCGCGGTTCCCAGGCGCTGCAAGGCCAGCTCGCCGAGCTGAAGGCCTTCACGGACCTCGCATGGCAGCGCGCGATGGTGGCGGAGAGCTGCGCCGCGGTGGCGCAGGGGCGCGTGAGCGCCGGGGATCCGGTGGGGCTCTTCCTGGAGGAGGGCGTCCTCGTGGCCCGCGCGCGCGCGCGGAGCGCTTCCCGCGGGATCGCGGCCAGCCCTGCGAAGCCCGGCGAGGTGGTGCGCGTGCGGGCCCTCGAGGGCCTCGTGGCATGGAAACCTGGCCGGCTCGTGGTGGTGAAGGTGCCCGCCATCGAAGGCGCCGCGACCCCGAGGGCCGCGCGGGCCTTGCGCGCGCTGCTCGCGCGGGAGCGCCCCGACAAGGTGGGCGTGCTCGGCACCGAGGCGCAAGCCGTCGCCCGCGCGGCGCGCCGCTCGCCCGACTTCACGTTCGCGGCTGCGCACGCGGCGCATCACGCGGCGCAGCTCGGGCTCTCGGTGGTGCTGCTGGCGAGCGAGGACGAGGCGCGGTTCGCCACCGCCGAGCTCGACCGGCTCAACGAGGACGCCGTGGACCCCGTGCGCTACGACCTGCGCGAGCTGCGGGTGGGCCGATGATCGAGGCGCGTTCCCTGAGCCTGAGACTCGGCGACCGGTGGGTGCTCCGCGGCGCTTCGCTCGCGGTGGCGCGCGGCGAGGTCGGCGTGCTCACGGGCCCCTCCGGCAGCGGGAAGAGCGCGCTGCTGAAGCTGCTGCTCGGGCTCCGGCCGCGCGCCGCCTCGCTCGCCGTGGAGGGCGACGCGCGCCTGCTGGGCCTGGACGCGCTGCGCACGCCCACCCCGATGCTCGCGCGCCGCGCCGGCCTGCTGCTGCAGGATGTGGAGCACCAGCTCACGCAGCCCGACGTCGCGGCGGAGCTGGCGTTCCGCGCCGAGAACCTCGGCCTGCCGTGGCGCGACGTCGAGGGACGCGTCGAGGACGCCGCGCGCCGGTTCGGGCTCGCGGGCTTGCTGGAACGGCCGGTCCACAGCCTGAGCGGCGGCGAGGCGAAGCGCGCCGCGCTCGCGTCGATCCGTGCGGCGGCGCCCGAGGCCCTGCTCCTCGACGAGCCCCTGGGCGGCCTCGACGCGGCCGGGCGCGCGCTCGTGCTCGCGGACCTGCGCCGCGAGGCGCGCGGGCGCGCGACGCTCGTGGTCGAGCACCGGGCCGCGCCCCTGGCCAAGCTGGCGCGCCGCGCGTGGGTGATACGCGACGGCGCGGCATGGCCTTGCGCGCTCAGGGCGGCTCCGCTGCCCCGCCGGCCCCGCGCGCGGGCCGCCGCGTCGCCGCGGCCGCTCGTGCTCGCCGAGGGCCTCCGGGCCGGCGTGCTCGACGACGTGAGCTTCGAAGCGTCGGCGGGCGTGACGCTCGTGCGCGGGGACAACGGCGCCGGCAAGACCAGCTTGCTGCGCGCCCTCGCAGGCTTGGCGGCCCACGAGGGCACGCTCCGCGTCGCCGGCCTCGACCCGCGCGCCGACCTGCGGCGGACCGCGCGCGTCATCGCGTACGTGCCCCAGCGGCCCGAGGCGATGTTCGTGGCCGCGAGTGCGCGCGCGGAGATCGCCTATGGCTTGGCGGGCCCGGTGCCCCGGGGCCTCGCCGATGCCTTGGGCCTCGCGCACCTCCTCGACCGCCACCCGCTCACGCTCTCCGGCGGCGAGCAGCAGCGCCTCGCGCTGGCCTGCGCGCTCGCGCGGCGGCCGCGCGTGGTGCTCTTGGACGAGCCCACCGTCGGCCTCGACGCACCAGGACTCGCGCGCGTCCTCGGCGCCCTCGGGTCGGCCAGCGCGGGGACGTCCATCGTCGTCGCGTCGCACGACCCCGAGCTCGCGGCGCTCGCCGACCGCGTCGTGGTGCTCGAGCGCGGCCGCGTCGCCTACGAGGGCCCGCCGCGCCGCGCGGTGGAGGTGGCCGCGTGAGCGCCGGGCTCGCGGCGCGCTTGGCGGCGCTCGTGGGGCTGCTCGCGGCCGCGATGGTCGCAGACTTGGTGGGCCTCGCGCTGCTGCTCTGCGCGGCCGAGGGGCTGCTGCTTGCATCGGGCCGAGGGCGCGGCCAAGGGCCGGTGCTCGCCGCGGCCGCGTTCGCGGCGCCCTTCGCGCTGCTGAACGGCGCGCTCTACGGCGCGATCCCCGTCGCGGGCCTGCCCCTGTTCCGCGAGGGCCTC
>DASYRW010000060.1:0-3088 GCA_036003985.1 Thermoplasmatota archaeon | reverse complement strand
GCCCCTCGAGCGGGCCCCGCGCGCGCTGCCCACCCCGACCACCCAGGACGCCATCGCGCACGCGGCCGTGACCACCGCCGAGCACCTGGGCGCGAAGGCCATCATCGCGCTCACCAACAGCGGCGGCACGGCGCGGCTCGTGTCCAAGTACAGGCCGCGCATGCCGATCCTGGGCGCGACGCCGATCCCGCGCGCCGTGGGCCAGCTGAGCCTGCTGTGGGGCGTCGCGCCGCTGAGCGTCGCGACGCACACGACCGAGGAGGCGCTGCTCGCCGACTGCTTCGCGGCCGCGAAGGCCAAGGGCCTGCTCGCGCCCGGCGACACCGTGGTGGTCACGAGCGGCCAGCTGGGCGTCACGGGCACGACCGATCGCGTCCGCGTGCGCGCGGTGCCGTGAGCCGGAGCCGGCATAGGCCGGCCGAAGCCTCAAGCACCCGCGCCGCCTTGCCGGCCCATGGCCCTGCGGCTCACCGTGCGCGTGCCCCTCGACAGCGACCTCGCGCGCCGCACCCGCGACGCGCCCCGCGCGCGCCTCGAGGGCGTGCCGCTCGGAACGCGCGTCATGGTGCGCAACGGCGACGGGACGCGCCTCGAGCGGCTCCCTCCCCAGGAGCACCGCGTGCTGGCGCGGGTCGAGCGCGCCGGAGCCCTGCTGCTGCCGCCCCTGCGCTGGCAGGGCGGCGCCCTGGAGCTCGGGCTGCTGGCCCCCGACGAGGCTTGCCTCGCGCGCCTGCGGGCCGCGTGCCCGGGCCTCGAGCTGCTCGCGAAGCGCGCCGCGGACGAAGGCGCGCTCGTGCCCGAGCTCCTGGGGGCGCGCGCCCTGCTGCCCGACCTCACGCGCCGTCAGGCGCAAGCGCTGCTCAAGGCCTTGGACATGGGCTACTATGCTGCGCCCCGCAAGGTCACCACGGGCGAGGTCGCGAGCGCGCTCGGCGTCGCGCGCAGCACCTTCGAGGAGCACCTCAAGCGCGCGGAGTCGCAGCTCATCGGAGCGATGGCGCCGATGGTGCGGTTGCACGCCGAGGGCGACGACGGTGGCCGGCGAGCGGCCGAGGCCGTCGAGGTCTATGCGCGCTTCAGCGCCTCCTTGGGCCTCTACGTGCACCTGGCCATGAAGGGCGACCGCGTTCGGCGCGTGAAGCTCGCGCGCGCGCCACCGCGGGGGAGCCACGGCAGGGACCATCCTTACCTCGCGCGGATCCTGCAGCACGTCGCGACGGGCAAGGACGACCTGCGCGACATCCCGCTCGACCTCGAGGTCGCGCCCTTCGAGCTGCAAGTGCTGGAGGCGATGCGCCGCATCCCGCCCGGCGAGGTGCGCACGTACGGCGAGCTTGCGCGCGCGCTGGGCAAGCCGGGCGCGGCGCGCGCCGTGGGCAACGCGTGCGCCAAGAACCCGGCGCCCATCGTCGTGCCGTGCCACCGCGTCGTGCCCTCCGATGGCAGCCTGGGCAACTACTCGGGCGAAGGCGGCGCGCGCACGAAGCGCAAGCTGCTCGCGAAGGAGGGCGCCCTGGAGGGCGTCTGAGTCATCCGCCGACGACGTCGAGGAAGCCTCGGAATCCTCTGTCGAACGTCGCGATGCGCGGAATGCCGAGCTCCTGCGCGAGCACGATGGAACTGCAATCCGTGACCGAAAGACCCTGGTCGAAGGTCCGCCGGAAGAGGTCGAGGGCTTTGGGGAACCGCGTGCCGTGCACCTTGATCACATCGCGGATCAGGCGCATCTCGGGCGGGCCTTGCGCGACCTCGAGCAAGACGGCCTCGATCCTGCGCTCGCGCACGCGCGCACGAAGGAAGGTGAGGCTCTCGACCAGGACATAGTCGGACGTGAAGGCCGTTCCCCATCGTCCCGTCCCAACCTCGGTGAGGATGCGCACGGCCTTGGCATGACTGGCGTCGCCGGGGGACACGAACGCCACCAGCACGCTCGTGTCGAGGAAGATGCTCAGCCGCGTTGCCTCCCGTACACGACGTCATCGATCTCAGTGGCGACGTCCGTCGCGACGCGCGGGAGGCGCTCGATCTTCGCCAGATGGCGGCGCAGGGCCTTCATGGGCTCCGAATCGAGGTCGATGACGCCGGTGACCTCCTCCAGGAACGCCTCCTCGTTGCGTCGGGTGAACGCGACCGCCCGCTCCACGAGCTCGCCCTGGCTCGGCTTGCGCCCCGTGGCTTTCGCAAGGCGCCGCTGGAGGGCGGCGATCTCCCGCTTGATCTTCGCATCGACCCGGACGGTCGTCGCGGCCATGGGTGCATATGGGTCGTATACACCTCATATATCTTTCTCGTCCGCCTGCCACCCGCCCAGCGTGCGCTGGCCCGCCGGCAGAACGCGCTGCAGCAGGGGCAGCAGCTTGTCCCAGTCCACGTCCCGGTGCTCCATGCCCTGCTCGCGCAAGTAGCGCCGCGCCTGGTCGCTGATGGCGGGCGCCATGAGGATGCCCCGCACGTGGCCCTTCGCGGCGCGCTCGCGCTCGACGTAGCGCCGCAGCTGCTCCGCTTCCTTCAGCCCGGCCGCCTTCCGCTTGAGCTCCACCACGACGCGCGTGCCCCGCGCGTCCACGCCGTACAGGTCCATGGGCCCGCGGCCGTGGCCCCGCTCGCGCGCGAGCACGCGGAAACCCGGCTCGACGAGGTCGGGGTGCACGGCGAGCAGCTTCGCGAGGTCGAGCTCGCTGCCCACCAGGGCCAGGGACTCGTCGTCGCGCAGCCTCCAGGCTTGCACGCTGTGCACCTCGCGGAACAGCAGGCCCACGACCTCCTCGGGGCTGCCGCGTCGGCTCGTCAGGGTCAGCTGGCCGTCCTCGACCGCGGCGCCGAAGCGTGCTCCGGGCGGCTGCCAGTTCACGGGCTTGATCTTGCTCGCGGTGTGCACGAGCAGCGTGCCGTCGGGCTTCAGCAGCACGAGGCGCTCGCCCACCTTGAGGGAAGATTGCGCGCGGCCCTGGTAGCGCACTTCGCAGAGCCCCACGATCACCACGAGGCTCCGGTGGAGCTCGGCCGCGAGGAAGGCCGCCGCTGCGTCGGGCTCCGGGCTCGCGAGGGCGCGCACGCGCGCGCAAGGCGCCCGCTAGGCAAGAAGGCT
>DASYRW010000059.1:0-5610 GCA_036003985.1 Thermoplasmatota archaeon | reverse complement strand
GCAGACGCCAGCGTGCAGGGGATCGTCGTGCACGTCGCGATCGTCGTCGGGCTGATGCTGGCCGGGTGCACGGGCCCGGCGCCTGCCGCGCCGCCGCAGGAGTCCGTGGCGCCGCCCCCGGCGCCGCTCTCGCCGCCCGAGCCCGAGAACGCGCCTCCCGAGTCCTTGGAGCCGACCTCGGCCGACACGTCACGGACGAGCGGCACGGTGCGCGTGCACTACGTCAACGTGGGCCAAGGCGACGGCACGATCTGGGAGCTGCCAGGCGGCTCCGTGGTTGTGTACGACTGCGGCCCGCCCGCCAACGCCACGAGCCCCAACCGCATGGTCGCGGCGCTGCGCGCGCTCGGCCTGGAGCCAGGCGCGACCATCCAAGCGCTCGTGGCGAGCCATGGCCACCTCGACCATGTCGGCGGCTGCGGGGAGATCCTGGAGCAATATCGCATCCTGCACCTCTACGACACGTGGTACGAGGGCAGCGACGCTCCGCAGAGTTACCGCCGCTTCCGCGAGGAGCTGAAGGCCGAGGGCGGCACCATCCACACGCTCGCCGCGACGGCGAGCCTCGAGGGCGAGCAACCTTTCCAGCGCGGCGACCGCCTCGCGCTCACCCCCGGGGGCGAGGCGGCCGGCGTCGTGGCGCGCATCCTCTGGCCGCCCACGCCGGAGGACGACTGGGATCGGATCGCGAACGGCGGCATCGTCGTGCGGCTGAGCTTCGGCAGCGTGGACTTCTGCTTCCAGGGCGACATCGAGGCCGCGCAGGAGGCCACGCTCGCGGACGCGCTCGCCGGGCAAGATTGCGAGGTGTATCTGGTGGGCCACCACGGCAGCAAGGCCGCGAGCAGCGCGGGCTGGCTGGCGGCCCTGGATCCCGAGGTGGCCGTGGTGTCGTTCGGCAAGAACAGCTACGGCCACCCCACGAGCGAGGCCCTCTGCCGCGTGCAGCAGGCGGGCGCGAAGGTGTACGCGACGCATCGTGTGGGAGACGTCACGGTCGCGACCGACGGCGCCGGCCTGACCGTGCACCCGGACCATCCGGAGAGCAACGACTACTGCGCGGCGGGCGCGAGCTACTGGACGTAGGCATCGTCGTGAGCGGCGAGCCGCAGCGAGCCGGTGTGCTCCGATGCGCATCTTGGGGCATACCCCCGCGCGCGCGTCGGGGAACCTATAACCTAGGGGACCAATCAAGGGAATATCCCCGCGAGCGAGGGAGGTCGCGGTGACACGGTTGCTCCGGACTTGGGGTTGGCTTGGTCTGCTCGCGCTCGTCGGCGGAGCGTTCGCGCCGTTGGTCTCGGCGGCTGCTGGCACGGTGGACGTGCCCGCCGCGCGCGTGGGCGACGCGGGCGTGTACGCGGACGCGGAGACGGGCCAGCCGCTGCTCGCCCTGGCGTGGGCCGAGCCCGCGGCCACGAAGGACCGCTGGGGCCGCGATCGCGTCGCCGATGTGCTGCGCGTGCAGCAGGCCTCCGATGGGGAGGGGTGGGCCGAGCGGCAGGAAGGCTATGCGGGTGGGCTCCTGGAGCCGCTGTGGAGCCGCACGTCCGCGGCGAGCACCGAGCAGCGCGAGCGCCGGCCGCTCACGGTTCCGTTGGTTCGCCAGGACCAGAGCTGGCAGGACAACCTCACCTCCTCGAAGTACGGGCCGGTGCCCCCCTTCGCGACCTGCCTGGCCCACCACGGCTTGCAAGGCGCGACCGTGCGCGCGGGCGACCACGTGCCGTTCGCGCGGCTTTGCCCGCTGGCGGAGCTGCTGGGCGGGCAGGCCACGCCGGATGCGGCACGTGGGGCCACGTACCTCGGGCGCGACGCCGTGGAGCTGACCTATCACCTCGGCGCCGCGCCCGCCCGCGAGCCATGGTTCCCCGAGCTGCCGCTTCCCTGGGGCGGCCAGGTGCGCGTCGTGCTCGCGCAGGGCTTGCCCTTCATGGCGGAGGCCGCCGCGCAAGGCCCCGACCCCGAGCGCGCCTGGCACGTCGCGCTGAAAGGATTCCAAGACGGCACGGGTGCCGCGGTGGCGCCCTGGGGCACTGCGAGCGACGCGCCACCCGAGCCCACGCCAGGCGCGCGCTTCTCCTCCCTCGGCGCCGATGGACCGTCCGACGGCGGCGCTGGTTTCCCCTACGACCTCGCCGACGCGCTGGGGAACGTGCGTGCCGACCCCACCCTCGTGCAGTTCCAGGTTTGGCACGGCGACCACCCGAGCGCCTTCGTCCTGGAGGCCCGGCTCTCGCTCTACGGACCCGAAGCGGGACACCCCATCCCGAGCGCCGAATGGACGATCGCGTTCGCCGACCCCGTCTCCCCCGACCAGGTCGGCACGTACACCGTGGCCACGCGCCGCGACGACGCGAGCGACTCCATCCTCCACCAACCGGCTTCGCTCGTCACCAACAGCGACTACGGAGCCGGCATCCAGTACGGTCAAGGCATGCCTGCGGGCCTCGTGGCGCTCGATTTCGCAGGGGTGCTGCGCGCGTGGGGCGCCGGGGCGCCAGCGGAATTCGCGAACGCACCGTTGGGGGAGGTCGGCTACGCTTCGCCCACCGCGGACACGCCGCCCACCGTGTACGTGCTCGCCGGCCAAGGCGATCTCGATCCGGGACGCGAGCTGCGCACCTGGCGCGCAGGCGCGATCTTCGACCTCACGACGGGTGCCGCCCTGGAGTCGATGGTGCGCGAGCAGCGCGTCGTCGACGCGCCCCTTGCGCTGGAGCCCACGCCCCTCGAGCCGCTGGACCGCACGAGCGCACAATCCCTCGCGGTGGAGCCCCTCGCGGCGCCGGTGCTCGGCTTCACGGCCGTGGCCACGCTCGCGGCGCTCACGCTGCTGGCGCACGGCGGCTGGCTCGGGGTCCTGTACGCGCGCCTGCGCAGCAGCGACTTGCTCGCGCACCCGCAGCGGCAGCGGATCTACGCCATGGTGCAGGCCCAGCCCGGCGTGCACTACCGCGCGCTCGTCGACGCGCTCGGTATGGGGCGCGGGGCGACGATGTACCACCTCCGCGTCCTCGAGCGGGGCCGGCTCCTCCAGCAGGTCCGTGCGCCAGGATATCGCCGGTACTACGTGTCGGGCGCGGCGCCGCAGGCAAGCCTCGCCGGCCTGGCGCTCCTCGAGGGCGGCAGCCTCCGCGCCGTGTACGACGTCGTCCGGACGCAGCCCGGAATCTCCGTCTCCGAGGTCGCCCGGCGCGTCCAAGTCTCGCAGCCGGCCGCGCACAAGGCCATCGAGCGCCTGCGCGCCGCCGGACTCGTCGAGAAGCGCGTGCTCGGGCCCGGCCTGCCGGTCCAGCTGCGCGCGCGCGAGCCGAGGAGCACCTGAGCGGCCGCTGACCCCTGCTCGCAGCCTCCACCGCCCCGAACCCCCGCGAGCAGGGCTTCCTCCGGCGCGGGCCGTGCGCCCGCGCCCCCCTTCCAATCCAAGCAGAGGTGACACCATGACGACGATGGACCAAGAGCCCGGCTGGGATGACGACCTGCTCAACGAGCTGGCCCGCACGGCGGGCGTGGACGCGCGCACCATCCGCGAGCACGTGCTCTACCTCATGCGGAATCTCGAGCCCACCTTCGTCAACGCCTGAGGAGCTGCGCGCATGGGAAGCAAGGTGGTCCGGGTCTGGAACCGGGACTTGGAGCGGGTCTGCGAGATGAGCGGCATGGCCGATGGCGCGCCGTTCTCGTACAAGCTGCACGCGGTGTTGCTGCAGCTCGACGCCCTCGAGCGCGAGCTGCTGGCTGCGCGGAGCCTGCTGCGGCGCGACCTCCTGGAGCTTGAACCGGGGCGGAACTGAGTGGCGCCCCTCTGCGACCGCATCCTCGTCCAGCTCAGCGCGCGGCCCCGCACCGCGCGCGAGCTTTCCCGCGCGCTCGGCACGGACGTGGCCGTGGTGCACCGCGTGCTCCGCGTCATGCAGGAGGGCGGCGCGGTCGAGGAGATCGAGGTGGACGCTGAAGCCTCGCGCTGGCGCCTCGCGCCCGGCGTGGAGCTGACGTTCTGGCCGAGGCGCGAGGAGGCGCCGGGACGGAAGGAGCCGTGCAGGGCCGTGTGCGCACGCGGGCGGCGCTGCCGGCTGCCGGCGGCGTGGAACGGTCTGTGTTTCCTTCATGGGACCGCGCCGTGCGACGGCTCTTACGAGGCCTCATAGGTCGGCGCGTAGCCCGAGAGCGGCGGCTCATGACCCCATGCCTCGCTATCCACGCGATCGGTCGTTTTCGTTCCGCTGTCTTCCCATCCCGCGCAGCGCACCCCGCAGCCCCGCGCCTGCGGCCGCAGGCGGCGCTACGGCAACCCCTTAGGGCGGTGGTCCGCGTCGCAGAGCTGAGGACGTTGCGATGAAGCACATCCTGACCCTGGGGCTTGGCTTGCTGGTGACCTTCGGCCTTCCGATGATGGCGGACGCGAGCATCGTCGACTGCACGGTGATCGCGCCGCCCGGAGTGCCCCAGCTGCTCACGATCGGGATCCCGGAGGTCCGGGTCGTGAAGGACAACCACTGCGGCTTCGGCAACGGCGTGGCCGACGGGTCCCTGCCGACCATCACGTGCGACCACACCTTCCCGTCGTACGTCCACGGCGGCATCTGGTGCGGCCCCAAGATCGCGCCCAACGCCAGCCTGACCTGCTCCTGGCTGGGCACGGGCATCGGCGTGACCACGACGTTCTTCCTGGCCTTCGATGCCGACTGGGATGGCGACATCACGCCCGCGGACGGGGCCGCGTACGAGCTGCCCACCCCTGGCCTCGGCTACACGATCACCAACGGTGCGACGTGGCAGCACGTGATCGGGTACCCGGCGCACCTGACCTCGGGGCCGGATTTCCTCGCATACACGGAGCTCGGGTGCTCCTGAGCATGGCGACGGTCTCGGCCCCAGCGTGCCCGCGGCCACCGGGGCCGCGAGGGGGCTCACGTCGAACTCCCGCGCGATGCGCAGCGAGTTGCCCAGCACGGGCAGCGTGCTGAACGCCATGGCCACGCCCGCGATGAGCGGGTTCCGCAGGCCGAAGGCCGCGATCGGCACGAGGACAGCGTTGTGGGCGAAGGCCCAGCGCAGGCTCTGGTTGACCTTCGTCGCAGCTCCCATGCGCGGCCTTCAGCGGGGGCCCGGCGGCGCGTCGCGGGGCGGGGCGCCAGCTTCGCCGGCCACCGCCGCGGCCGGGGGCCAGGCGCGCTCGCTCTGCGCGGCCTCGAGGGCCTCGCGCATCGTGGGGGCGTCGGGGAACCGCGCGGCCGGCTCCGGCTGCAGCGCGCGCTCGAACCAGGCTCCCAGCGCCGGCGGCCCGCGCCAGCGCAGATCCACCTCCCGCGCCGACGCGACGCGGACCTGCAGCTCGAAGGCCGACTCGCCCGGCGCGGGCTGCACGTAGGGCGCTCCGCTCCAGGCCTCGTAGAGGGTGAGCGCGGCGCTGTAGAGGTCCGAGGGCGCCGTCGCGGGCTTGCCGCGCGCCTGCTCGGGGCTCATGTACCGCACGGTGCCGAGGGCGCGCTCGTCGTCGCCGGACCACGCCACGGTGGTCTCGAGGCCCGGCATGCGCGCGATGCCGAAGTCCGCCAGCTTCGGCTCCCCAGCGGCGGTGAGGAGCACGTTGCTCGGCTTCACGTC
>DASYRW010000058.1:0-3144 GCA_036003985.1 Thermoplasmatota archaeon | reverse complement strand
CTCCGAGCTCGCGCAGCCGCTTGGCCTTCTCGTCGCTGCTCGTGGTGGTGATGACGCGCGCCCCGGCCAGCTTGCCGATCTGGATCGCGAAGGTCGCGACGCCCCCGCCGCCGCCGATCACCAGCAGGGTCTCGCCCGCGCGCAGCCGGCCGCGCGTGACGACGGCGCGCCACGCGGTCATTCCGGCCAGGGGCGTCGCGGCGGCGGTTTCGAAGCGGAAGGCGTCGGGGACCTTGTGCAACCCGCTCGCCGGCGCGGCGACGAGCTCCGCGAAGCCGCCCCACGTGTGCTCGCCGAGGATGCGGTACTCCTTGCAGAGGCAGTCCTCGCCCACCCTGCACATCTCGCACAGCCCGCAGCTCAGGCTCGGGTTCACCACGACGCGGTCGCCGACCGACCAGCCCTGCACGCCGGGGCCGACGCGCTCCACGAGGCCCGCGATGTCGCTCCCGCCCACGTGGGGCAAGGGCAGCTTCAGGCCCTCCCAGCCATCGCGCACCCAGAGGTCGAGGTGGTTCAGCGCGCACGCCTTGACGCGCACGAGCACCTCGCCCGCGCCCGGCTCGGGGTCCTGGACCTGGCCGACCTCGAGCACCTCGGGCCCCCCGTGCCGGCGGAAGAGCGCGGCCTTCATCGGCGGCGCATGGATGGGCAGGGGAAAAAGGTTGCCCGGCGCCGCGCCGCGCTAGGCGAGCGCGCGCTCGTAGCTCGCCTTCAGCATCGGCCGCAGCGCCCGCACGTCCGCGGGTTCGCCGACGCGAACCTGCACCCACTTGCGGATCGGCGCCCTCCCCTGGCCCGTCCAGAAGGGCTCGCCGCCCACCTTGGCCTTCTCGGCGTCGCTGAGCTTCGTGAGCACCACGCAGCCGTTGGCGACGGTCGCGAACATGGCGCCGTCGGCCCAGAAGCACGCGCAGCCCATCATGGCCTTCTGCATCACGCCGGGCCACCGCGCGACCTCGGCTTGGACCGCATCGCGGATCCAGCCGTCGCGGTCCTCCGTGAAGAACGTGCCCGTGCTCAGCCCTCCTTCGGGGGCTCGCCCGCGGCCGGCAGCTGGGCGATCAGCTGCTTGCGGTACGCTCGGACCATGGCGTCGCCCTCGGCGCCGTCCGCGTAGCCGTGGTTGACGTCGATGTTGATGGCGTTGCACTGCGGGCATTCTGGGGAGGGGTATTGCATCAGCGCCTCGGGCGCGCTCCCGCTCTTCTGCGCGCGCGGCCGCCAGAACTGGTGCGGCGCGACGCGCCCGCACTGCCGGCAGCGGAAGATGAACACCTCCACCATCAGGGCTGGGAGGGGCGGCCAGGATAAGGCGGTTTCGCCCCTCGACGCGCGCGAGAGCTTGCTGCAGGGCTTCGTCGCATCGCGCGTCATCTCACTGCATTGTCCACAAACTTTAACCCCGGCCCTCGGGGTGGGAGCGCGAGGCTTGTCATGCGCTCCTTGCCCCTGCTCGCCGCGATCGCGATCCTGCTCGCCGGCTGCCTGGGCAGCAGCGCGCCCAGCGAGCCCGCCTCGCCCGTGACCCCGACCGGCACCGACCCCCAAGCCGCCGACGGGTCCGCCAGTCCGCCGAGCGGCGCTGCCGCCGGGGCCGCGGGCGACGGCGTCAACCGCGCGACCGCGCTGGTCCGCGAGTACTGGGGCGACCGCACGGAGGTCGTGCTCATCGACGACACGGGCACCGTCGACAACGAAGGCGACACGGACGTCGTCAACTGCCTCCTCAACTGCTTCAACGCGTTCTTCATGCCGGCCGAGGGCATGTTCGTGGCCCCCGGCACCGCCACCGTCGAGGTGACCGCGACGTGGACCGCGCCGCCCACGGCTCCCTCCATGCGCATGGCCTTCGCGTACCGCACCGCCGCGGATGCGGACGAGGTCGAGGGCGAGATCGCGAGCGGCGAGACCGTCACGATCCAGGTGGGCCCGGGGGACGCCGACGCGCCCCTTGCCCCCGCCAGCCAGTGGTGGTTCAGCTTCTTCCCCCACGCTTCCCCCGCGGGCAGCGTGACCCCGACCGAGATCGCCGTCAAGGCCGTCGCGAAGCGCGCGCCCGGCGATCTGCCCGTGTTCGGCGACGCGCCCGACCCGTGGAAGGGCCAGAGCCGCGTCGCCCTCGTGCAGGGCGCGGGCGGCGAGCAGCAGATCCTCTTCACGCCGCAGACCTTCAGCTGCTTCAACTGCCGCACGGGCTGGGATTCCGCGGGTGGAGCCCTCGTCGGCGAGGGCGCGCGCAGCCTCGAGGCCACGCTGAGCTGGACCTGGCCCGGGCCCGCGAAGCCGGTGCTGCACTACTGGAACGCCGTGGCCGGCGACAACGACGAGGTCGTGCCCCTCGCGACGGACGGCGACACGTCGCGCGCGTTCGCGCTCGACAGCATCCCGAGCGACCAGCTCGACAGCCCCTACCAGCACCGGAGCACCTGGGGCTTCTGGGTGAGCTTCGAGGGCGGGCCCGTGCCGGCCGGCGCGGCCGTCGGCACCCTGAGCCTGGACGTCAGCGTGGCCCGCTAGGCTCGGCGCCGAAACCCCTATGGGACCCAAGCCCTTGCCAAGGCCGGGACCATGGACTTCCGGCCCACCGAGGAGCACGTCCAGGTGCGCAAGATGGTGCGCGAGTTCGCGGAGCGCACCATCGCGCCGCAGGTCAAGGACATCAACGAGCACGGCCTCTTCAGCACCAACGTGATGAAGGAGGCCGCGAAGCTCGGCATCCTCGGCATGACCGTGCCAGCCGAGTACGACGGCGCGGGCGTGGACTTTGTTTCCTACTGCATCGCCATCGAGGAGATCGCGCGCGTGGACGCGAGCACGGCCCTGAGCGTCGCCGCGCACTGCGGGCTGGGCACGAGCCACATCTTCGTCATGGGCACCGAGGAGCAGAAGCGCAAGCACGTCCCCGCCCTCGCGCGCGGCGAGAAGATCGCCGTTTGGTGCCTGACGGAGCCCAGCAGCGGCAGCGACGCGGCCGGCATGACCACGCGCGCCGTGCACAAGGGCAAGGATTGGATCCTGACCGGCGAGAAGACCTTCGCCACCAACGGCCACTTCGCCGACACCTTCACCATCATGGCGAAGCAAGATCCCACCAAGGGAGCGCGCGGCATCACGGCCTTCATCGTCGAGAAGGGCACGCCC
>DASYRW010000057.1:0-7884 GCA_036003985.1 Thermoplasmatota archaeon | reverse complement strand
CAACACACCAGAATTCCGCGAGGACAGGCCCCATCTTGGGGTCCTAGTCGTTCGTGATTCGCAGGAAAGCTTTTTTATAGCGCACCGGGCCTTGGCCGTCCCGGGAGCCGGGAAGCCGTGTCCACCAAGGATCGCTACTATGGCATCTTGATCGTTGCCGCCGTGATCCTCTCGAGCGCGCTGTCGTTCATCCTCCAGCCCTTGCCGGCGGCCATCGGGCCCAGCAGCATCGGCCCCGGCGGACAGCCGCCGAACCCCGACCTCTGCCTCGCGCCCGGCTTGCTGGACTCCGACAGCGACGGCGCCGTGGACGTCTGCGACGTGGACGACGACGGCGACGGCATCCCCGACCTGCTCGACAATTGCCAGTTCGCGTTCAATCCAGACCAGCTCGATAGCGACGGCGACGGCCTCGGTGATGCCTGCGACTACGACGACGACGGCGACGGCGTCGCCGACATCGTGGACAACTGCCCGCGCATCGCCAACAGCGACCAGACCGACAGCGACCACGACGGCCTCGGCGACGTGTGCGACAGCTCGCCCCACGGTCCCAGCATCGTGGACGAGGTCGTGCCCACCAGCGGCACCCCGAGCAGCGGCGGCGGTGGCGGCGGCGGCAGCCGGCCCGACTGCAACGACAACCGTGACAACGACGAGGACGGCTTGGTGGACTTCCCGGCCGACCCCGGCTGCACGAGCGACAACGACAACGACGAGACCAACCCGCAGTGCAACGACGGCGAGGACAACGACGGCGACAACCTGACGGACTTCCCCGCCGACCCCGGCTGCAGCGACGCGGGCGACAACGACGAGACCAACGCCCCCACCCAATGCAGCGACGGCCTCGACAACGACGACGACACCTTCGTGGACTTCCCCGCCGACGCCGACTGCACGAACGGCGGCGACGACAACGAGTCGCCCACCCCCGACACCGCGTGCGGCGACGGCCTCGACAACGACGGCGACGGCCTCATCGATCTCAACGACCCCGACTGCACCAACGGCGACGACCCCGACGAGGGCGGCACCGACGGCTGCCCCGCGGGCCAGTTCCGCTTCGAGGGCGCCTGCGTGGGCGAATGCCCCGCCGGCACGGTGCCCGTGGGCAACGTGTGCGAGGACGACAACGGCAACGGCGGCTGCACCGGCACCTGCCCGCCCCCTGACGACCACTGCCCCGCCAGCGCCGACAGCGACGGCGACGGCGTCTGCGACCCCGACGACAACTGCCCGGACAACGCCAACCCCGAGCAGAACGACATCGACCGCGACGGCATCGGCGACGCGTGCGACCCGTGCCCCAACGGCTCGGGCACCATCTGCGGCGAGACGCCGCCCGAGTGCCCCGTCTTCGGCCCGTGCCCGCCGAACTGCACGGACATCCCGTGCGAGGGCGTCGAGGGCAACGGCATGACCGGCGGCGGCACCATTGCGGGCGTCGCGCACGGCTTCACCATCGACTGCGACGGCAGCCAGCAGAGCCTCGAGGTCAACTGGGGCCAGAACAACAAGTTCAAGCTCGAGAGCCTGAGCGCGGTCTCGTGCTTCGACACCGACGCCGACCCGGGCGTGCCGGGCGTCCGCTTCGACACCATCGCGGGCCGCGGCAGCGGCACCTACAATGGCGCGAGCGGCTACACGATCGACTTCGCCTTCACCGACGACGGCGAGCCCGGCGACACGGACGTGGGCTCGTTCCTCATCCTCGACGGCGACGGCAACGTCATCCTGCAGGTGGACGGCTCGCTGCTGCAAGGCAACCACCAGGTGCACGACTGAGCTTCCGTCAGGAAGGCGCGCACAGAGGGCGCAACGGTCCATCGCGCGTCACGCAGGACGCCGCGACGATACGATGCGAGCCCCCTCACGTCCGACCTTCGGAGCGGGCCCACGTGACAACGCGCTCTGTCGTCCAGAGCGGGATCCCGACGCCCTCGAAGTCGCGCGTGTTCTCGGTCCAGATGCCGTCGCAGGCCCGGGCCAGGGCCAACGCGAGGAACGGCACGTCACCGGCGTCCCGCGCTCCGATGCGGGCGTGGGCCTCCTTCATCTTCTCCTCGTAGGTTTCGCGGGGAACGACCTCGATCCCTTCGGTCAGCAGCGCCAGCAAGAGATCCACCTCCTCGACCATGAGGCCGGAACGGTTCGCGATGTCCTCGCGGTAACGACGAATCTCCGCGAGCATCCATTCGGGGCTCATGAGATCGAGGGGCGGGTCGATGAGGAGCGCGCGTGTGGCACCATCCCGCAGGAGGCCGGCGAAGACGATGTTCGAGTCCACGACGAGCCTCATGAGAGGCCGTGCCTGTCGGCGAGTCCCTTCTTGACGAGCCGGTCGAGCTCCTCGGCGTCCTTGCGGGAGAGCTTGCTCTTGTGGGCGATGGCGTCCGCGATGGCGAGCTTGCGCAGGTGGTCCTGGACTGCCTTGCGGATCACTGCGCTCCAGTTGACCTCGTCGTGGCGGCTCATCTGCTCCCGGAGATCGTCCGGCACGGACACGGTGACGTTCGGCATGGTGCGTTCACTGTGTATTCACATTATTGCACATCTTTATACATATTTCTTTCGGTCGGCTCCCGCTGGGACCCCACCCCGCTGTGCCCGGCATCAGCTTCGACCCCATCGCGGGCCGCGGCACCGGCAGCTACAACGGCGCTGCTGGCTACACGATCGACTTCGCCTTCACGGACGACGGCGAGCCCGGCGACACGGACGTGGGCGGGTTCATCATCCTCGACGAAGAGGGCGACGTGATCCTGCAGATGGACGGCTCGCTGCCGCAGGGCAACCACCAGGTGCACGACGGAGCGCGGCGCGGGGGCAAGCGGCCCCCGGCTTCCCTTTTCGCCCACCCAGGGCGGGTTGTCTCGACGGAAGCTTTTTGCCCCACGAAGCCTCCTGAATCTGTCGATGGGTTCCTCCCCGCCATCCCGGAGGCGGAAGCGAGAGCGCCCCCTCGCTCCCTCGGCGATCGGCCGGATCCTGGGCGAGCAGTTCCTGCACGAGCACGGCATCGACGTTCGGGAAGTCCGCCGACGCCGCGCCGCCCACGCGCGATCCGCGTTCGTCTCCATTGGAGAAAAGGGCTTGCCCAAGCCGCGACGTTCCAGACCCATGCTTTCCAACGCCGAGCGCAAGAAGTACGCGCGCATCGGACGGCGGATCGAGGAAGCATGGCTGAGGGATCATGGCATCGATCTCCGCACGCGATCCGTCCGGACAGGCAAGCGCCATCCTTGACAACATGACCACGTGATCCTGCAGGTCGACGGCTCGCTGCTGCAGGGCAACCACCAGGTGCACGACGGAGCACGCACGGGCGCGCGGGCCCCCGCTGGCTGCTTTTCCCTTCCCACCCCCCATGCACGACGTTGCGGGGGAAGGCCTAGGGTTCCTCGGGGCAAGCCGAAGCGGTGCGTTTCGTCGAGTTGTACATCGATTGGGCCACCGAGATCCTGATCGCGTCGCGCGAGGTTGCCACCACCCGAGCAACAAGGCCGCTCGCCGGATGCCAGCCAGCTCGACCGTCGAGCTGCAAGGGTTCCTGGACATCCAGTCGAACCTTGGTGGCTCTCCGCGTCGCGGCTCCGCCACGTGAGGCGGCCTAGCGCCGCTTGTAGCCGAAGAGCCGGTCGTAGCTCCCGTGGTCCTCGATCCACACGATGCGGACCACGCCCCCCCGCGCGGGGTTCGTGGCGATCGTGGAGAGCGCGCGCCAGCCCTCCGGAAGTTCGAGGCGGAACAAGTTCGTCAGACCTCGGAAACGCTTCCGGAAGCGAGCGCGAGGGACCCGTTCGCCGAGGTAGGGGTCCGCGGCCAGCCGTCGCGCATGCGCACGCAGCTTCGTGCGCTGCGCGTCACCTGCCTTGGCGAAGGCACGCTCGTCCACCTCGACGTCCACGCGTCCTCCAGGCCCTCAGGCGAGCCTCACGAAACCCTTCCGGTCCCAGAACCTCGGATCCTCCTGGAGGGTCCACAGGGCGCCGTGCGCAGGGTGGAAGGTCACGAGATGGAGCCGAACGAGCTCGTCCACGCAGGCGCGCACGGTCGCGTGGCGCATGCTCTTGACGCCCATGCGCCGCTTGATCTCCGCCAGGCGGAGGGGGCCATCGTCGCGGGCTTGTGCGCGTCGCAGGATCAGCTCCACGCGGTGAAGGGTGTCCAGCCTGGGCGAAGGGCCCTTGGCAGGCCGTGGGAGGGCGACGGTCGCCATGCAGGTGACAAATGTGTCGTATGACCTATATAGCACTTGTCCAGGGAAGGCGTGCGGGCGACGCTCGCTGAGTCTCCGGCATGAGCGGCGCGCCTCGGCGTGACCGCAGAGCTCGAGCGCTCATGCGCGAGTCGAAGGACCGCGATGAGCCACCGCCTCGGCCCGCCTGACCGGCCCGCCCCGCAAGGGCTATGGCCACCTCGCCCCTTCGCGGCCCGATGCCCCCCGAGGCCGGCCCCGACGTCCACGAGGACCTCATGGCGATGCTCAAGCGCCGCGGCTTCGTGCAGCCGGCGTACGAAATCTACGGCGGCCTCGCGGGCTTCTACGACTACGGCCCGCTCGGCGCCGCGCTCAAGCGCAACATCGAGGACGCGTGGCGGCGGGTCTATGTCCTTGGCGAAGGCTTCGCGGAGATCCAGAGCCCCACCATCAGCCCCGAGCCTGTGTTCCGTGCCTCGGGGCACCTGGCCAGCTTCCAGGACCCGCTCGTCGAGTGCCAGCAGTGCGGCGCGAACCTGCGCGCGGACAAGCTGCTCGAGGAGGTGCGCGATTCCTTGGCGGGCAAGCCGTGGAAGCTCGGCCGCATCGAGCTGCAGGACAAGGACAAGGAGGGGCGCCCGCGCACGCTCGTGGTGGACGGCGCCGACGCGCTGGGCGAGCTCAACATCGGCACGCTCCAGCTCGACGCCCTCGACCAGCTCCTGGCGAAGCTCGCGCCGAAGTGCCCGGAATGCGGCCAGTTCGCGTGGGGCAAGGCGCACTACTTCAACCTCATGTTCAAGGCGCCGGTGGGCCCCGGCGCGCGCGCGAAGGACGCTTACCTCCGGCCCGAGACCGCGCAGGGCATGTTCACCACGTTTCCCTGGCTGTACCGCTTCTTCCGCGAGAAGCTGCCCTTCGGGGCTGTCCAAGTGGGGAAGGCGTACCGCAACGAGATCGCGCCGCGCCAAGCGCTGCTCAGGCTCCGCGAGTTCCACCAGATGGAGGCCGAGGTGTTCGTGCACCCGCAGCAGAAGGGCCACGCGCGCTTCGTTTCGGTCGCGCGCGACGAGCTGCCGCTCGTGCCCGCCCAAGGCAGGACGCGCGAGGAGGTCAAGGCCGGCCAGATCGTCGCCATGCCGGTCGGCGATGCCGTGAAGAAGGGCATCGTGGGCTCCGAAGCGCTGGCCTACTACCTCTGGCTCACCCACGCCTACCTCGTGGGTATCGGCATCCCGTCCGAGCGCCTGCGCTTCCGCCAGCACGCGCGCGAGGAGATGGCCCATTACAGCAGCGACACGTGGGACTGCGAGGTGCGCTCGCCCAGGTTCGGGTGGGTCGAGATCGTGGGCATCGCCGACCGCGGCAGCTATGACCTGGACGCGCACAGCAAGGTGAGCGGCGAGCGCCTCGCGCACTTCGAGCGCTACGAGACGCCGCGCGAGGTCGAGCACGAGCGCGTCGTCGGGGACAAGGCGAAGCTCGGCAAGCTGTTCAAGGCCGACGCGGCTGCTGTCCTGGGCGCGCTGGGCGCGCTGAGCCCCGAGCAGGCGCGCGGCACGCACGATCTGCAGGTCCAGGTCGGCGAGCGCACGCTGACCGTGCCGCGCGATGCCGTCAAGGTCGAGCGCGTGCGCGAGAAGGTCGCCGGCGACTACGTCGTGCCCCACGTCATCGAGCCGAGCTACGGCGTGGATCGGATCTTCTACGCGCTGCTCGAAGCTTCCTACAGGCCTGCGACGAAGGAGCGCGAGTGGAGCTCGCTCGCGCTGCTGCCCAGCATGGCGCCGATCCAGGTCGGCGTGTTCCCGCTCATGGCCAAGGACAACCTCGACACGACGGCGCGCAACACCGAGGAGGACCTGCGCCGCAGCGGCCTCGTCGCGTCGTACGATGACGGCGGCAGCATCGGCAAGCGCTACGCGCGCATGGACGAGGTGGGCACGCCCTTCTGCGTCACCATCGACTACGACACGCTGCAGGATGGCACCGTGACCCTGCGCGAGCGCGACAGCGGCCGGCAGAAGCGGCTGCCGCGGCGCGCGTTGATCGAGGTGCTCCAAGACCTCCTGAAGGGGCAGCGGCGCTTCGAGACGCTGGACGCGCCGGACGTTGCCGCGCCGGCCTGAGCGCGCACGCCCGCTGCTCGCGCCCGCTCTCCGAGCGTAGATCCATATACCAACACACACTTATGTATGTGCCCATGCCCCCATCCCGCTCCTCCGACCTGCTGCCTCCGCCGGATGTCGAATACCTCCTGGCCCACCGCCTGCTGGCCGACAGGAACCCGCTGCGCAAGTCGGTCGTGCTCGAGCTGGTGGGCCGGCCGCGCCGGTACGGCGAGCTCCGCTCTGCCCTCGGCATCCGCAGCGACAACCGGCTCACGCGGGCCCTGCGGTACCTGCAGGAGGATGGCATCGTGGACCAGCGGATGGACCTGGGGCTGAAGCCTGGCGCCATGTCCTACGAGCTGAGCCCGCTCGGGCGCCTCGTGCTCATCCGCATGCTGCAGATGATCCCCGCCGAGGACTCGGCGCGGCTCCTGCTCCGGGGCAAGGCCGCGTCGGCGCGCGCCGGCGCGGAAGGCTGAGAGGGACCGTGCCGCTGCCGCCTGGCTACGCGCAGGTCGTGCGGGCCCATCACCGCAAGACCGCAGCGTACCTCCTCGCCACGCAACCGGACTGCACGCGGGTGCGCGACGAGGAGATCCGGCGCGTCCGGCGCCGCCTCGAGCCGCTCGTGCTGGACGACCTCGCGGCGGGACGGTTCCGCCCCCGCGGCAGCTGGTTGCTGGCAGTGCTCCTCTGCCGTGGCGACGACACGGATGCGCTCGCCGCGTGGGCGACGGGGGTTAGCGTCGAGGACCGCGACCGGGTGCGGTTCTACTACCGCCGAGGCACGGACCTCGCGGTCGCCCTCCGCGCGTGGGTGGACGGCGGGCTCGGCGCCCCGCTGGCGGCCGAGGTGCGGGACTTCGCGAGCTTCCACAAGGTCTTCGGCAAGCACCTCCACGACCGCGTGTGGCTGGATCACCGTTGAGCCAGGGGCCGCGGCCGGCCATTGACCGCGTGGCGCGCAGAGTGCTGACGCATCTGCTCGCCGGGGGGAAGGCGTTCGACGATCCCCCGCGCCGGACGTTGCCCCGACAGCCGCGTGACGCCAAGGCGCCGCGGACGCGTCCTCCGCGCGTCGTGAGCGCCTATGCGGGTTCAGATGCGCGAGGAATCTGCTTATCCTCGTCGCATCGAACCGAGGCCCAGCGGCGCGCGCGACGCGCGCGCTCACCCCTGGAGGAGATGGCATGAAGCAATTCTTGGCGATCGCGGCCTTCGCGGCCGTGCTGGCGCTCCCCGGCGCCCTGGCGGACGAGATCAGCACCGGCTCCGTGACCGACCCGTTGTCGACGCTGCTGCCCCCCGAGGCCGGCGCGATGCCGGTGTTCTACGTGACCGAGGACGGCAGCGTGTGGCAGGAGAGCAACGGCTGCGCGGGCCTGCAGACCGAGGCCGGTTCCACCGACAGCTGCGGCGACATCGGCGCGGACGGCATGGTCAACGGGCCCTTCGGCGTGCCCGCCCTGCCCGAGCTCTGAAGCTGATCGCTCGGACCCACCTGCGGCCCCCTGGAAGGGGGCCGCGCTTTCCCCTCATCACCCACACCCCCCGGGCCGCGAGGCGGCC
>DASYRW010000056.1:0-5796 GCA_036003985.1 Thermoplasmatota archaeon | reverse complement strand
CCGCGCGCCGCGCAGCAGCGGGCGCACCGCGTCCACCACCGCGAGGATGCCGCCGACGAGCGCGAGCACGAAGCCGAGGAGCAGGACCGTGCGGTCGGCCATGCCCCTGCACGGGGGGAGGGGGCCTTAAGCTGCGCGACGCGGTCCGGGGCGCGTGGACTGGCAGGAGCGGCTCCGGCGCGAGGCCCTCCTGGCGCGCTTCGACGACTTCGACCTGCTCTACCACGTGTCCGTGAAGCCGGCGGTGCCGCCGGAGTACGCCGTCGCGGGCCTCGTCGGGCTGACGTTCCGCCTACGCCCGCGGCCGCGCGGCGGGTTCGTGTTCGTCACGGTCCTCGACCTGCCCGCGGCGGCGCGGCTCGGCGCGCGCATGGGGCTCGATCCTGCGGAGGCCATCGCCCTGGTGGACAGCCACGAGCGCACGCACGTGGCGATGCAGCTGGCGGGGGTCGCGGAGGACGTGGAGGAGGAGCAGAGCCACGTCGTGGACGCGGTGCTGCTGAGCTTGCGGCACCCGGCCCTGGCGAAGCACTTGGAGGCGGGCGACTTCGGGCTGGTGACGCGCGTGCGGCCGGGGTTCTTCGAGGCGCTGATCGACGCGGGCCGAGCGAGCGACTAAAGCACGAAGTCGATGCCTTCCTTGTTCGTCTCGGCGCGCGCTCCGGGATGTTTGGAGGGCCCGAGGATCTGCTTGCTGCGGACCCCGGTGATGACGAGCATGACGCGCACCGTCGCGCTGAGCTCGGGGTTCACGCTGGTGCCCCAGATGATGCGCGCGTCGGGGTTGACCTTGCCATAGATCTCCTCGACGCAGCTCTCGGCTTCCTTGATCGTCATGTCGGGACCGCCGACGACGTTGACGAGCGCGCCCGTCGCGCCGCTGATGTCCACGTCGAGCAGCGGCGAGCTGATAGCCTCCTGGATGGCATCGTGGGCGCGGTTGTCGCTGTCGCTCTCGCCGATCCCGATCATGGCCACGCCGCCGCGCTTGAGCACGGTCTTCAGGTCGGCGAAATCGAGGTTAACCAGGCCGGGCTTGGTGATCATCTCGGTGATCCCCTTGATGCTCCTCAGGAGCACTTCGTCCGCGACCTTGAACGCGGCATTGATGGGCAGCGTGGGCGCGATCTCGAGGAGCTTGTCGTTGGGGATCACGATGGTCGTGTCGGCCGTCTCGCGCAGGCGCGCCAGCCCTGCCTCGGCGTTCTCCATGCGCACGTGGCCCTCGACGCGGAAGGGCAGGGTGCACACCGCGATCGTGAGCGCGCCCATGTCGCGCGCGATCTTCGCCACGACGGGGGCCGTGCCGGTGCCGGTGCCGCCGCCGAGGCCGCAGGTCACGAAGACCATGTCGGCGCCTTGGACAGCGGCCTTGATCTGGTCCTCGTTCTCGCGCGCGGCTTCCTCGCCCACTTGGGGCAAGCTGCCGGCGCCGAGGCCCTTCGTGAGCCGCTTGCCCACGAGGAGCTTCCGGGGCGAACGGCAGGCGAGCAAGTGCTGAGCGTCGGTGTTGAGCGCGAAGATCTCCGCGCCGAAGATGTCGGCGTCGGTCAGGCGCGAGATGGTGTTGCACCCCGCGCCGCCGCAGCCGATCACCTTGATCTTGGTCTTGAGGCCGTCGGCGATGGCGCGCAGCTCGGCGTCGTCCTCGCTGACGAACTTGTCCTGCTTGCTGGCGCTTGCGCTCGGGGCCGGCGACGCGATGCGGCGACCGACGACGGGCTGGGCGGCCTCCTCGCCCGCGGCCTCGCGGATGAGATTCCTCATGCTCATGGTGGCCCCCTCCGTGAAGGAGCGTGCATCCCGCTGCGCGGATGGCGGGCGACGCTACATAAGGCAACCGAAACGCGGCCGCTTGCCGGCGCCGCGCGAGGGTGCGCGCGCAAAGCCCATGCTTGTGGTGCTCCATGCCGGACCGTGCCGCGCTTGCATTGCTGGGTCGCGGGCCGCGTGCAGGGCGTGTTCTTCCGCGGCAACACGCAAACCCATGCTTACAAGCTGGGATTGCGCGGCTGGGTGCGGAACCTCCCCGATGGCCGCGTCGAAGCGGTGTTCGAGGGCCCCGCCCCTGCCCTGGACCGCATGCGCGCATGGCTCGACCAGGGGCCGCCGGCCGCGAAGGTCGAGGGCGTCGATGCGTGCGAGGAGCCCGAGGAGGGCGTGCAGGGGTTCGAGATCCGCTACACCTGACCCCCGCCCCCGGCATCGCCGAGGTCGAGCACGTCCCACAGCTCCTGGCTCTCGGCCCACAGCGTCTCGAAGCGGCGCGTGAGGTCCGCTGCGACGCGCGGGTCGCGCACGACGACGACCGCGAAGTGCTGCTCGGGATGCACGGGATCGCGCACGCCGAGGGTGACGCGCTCGCCGTCGGTGACGCTGAACGGCACGCCGGACTTGTCGGTGATGCGCACGTCGAAGTTCTCGCCCAAGAATGGGAGGATGAGCTGGCTGATGGGGCCGACGAACTCGCTCTGCAGGATCAGCTGCAGGTCCTGCGGCCGCATCAGCGCGCGGATGGCCAGCCCGCGCTCGGCCGCGCCGCGGATCGCCTCGAAGACCGCGTGGTCGGAGGGATCGTACTGCTCGAACTCGAGCGACGCGACGATGCTCCGCTTCGCGTCCTCCACCACCTGCGCCAGCGCCAGGCGCGCGTCGCGGCGGCCGATGCTGACGTGGTAGCTCGCGCCGCGGAGGTGGCCGGCCTCGCCCAGCCGCGCGAGCGGCTCCTGGAGGCTCGCGGCCATCGCCTGCAGCCGCTCGCCCTGCTCGGCCAGCTCGCGGCGGCGCTCGTGCAACAGGTGCTCGAGGGCCTCGCGCGGCGGCACCGGCACGAACGTCTTGGGGCGCCCCTCGCGCACCTCCGCCAAGTTGCGCCCGACGAGCGCGTGGAGCACGTCGTACACGCGGCCGAACGGGATGCCGGCGCGCTGGCCGAGGGTGGTCGCGTCGCAGGGCCCCGCCGCGAGGAGCGCGGTGTAGGCTTGGGCCTCGTACGGCGACAATCCGAACGCGCGCAACTGGTCGAGGGCGACCACGGAAATTACAACCACTCTCAAGTTGTTGCCCGAGGATAAACCTTTTACGGTACCCCCAGCTTCCCTCCATGAGGAGCCGATGTCGCCCGCCCCCGCCCACGTCCGAGGCCTCGCTTGGCACGTCCTCGACGCGGCGGCTCGGCCAGCCCTCGGTGCGCCCACCTGGGAAGGCATCTTGGCGGAGGTCCAAGCAGGCGACCCCCGGCGCACCGATCCCTTCGAGGTGCTTCCTCTCGCGCCCTTCGACGCAGCCCTGCGCGCCATCGCGCGCGAGCGCGGCGCGGACGCGCTGCGCGACGTCGGGCGGGCCTCGGCGCGGGCGTGGGGGCGGTCCTACCGCGGGCTGGTGCGGCACCTCGCGGGCGAGCCGCAGCGCCTGCTCGAGGTGTACGCGGCCGAAGTCCACCCATGGATGCTCGATGCTTCCGGCGCCGGCGCGGTGGTGGACGCGGGCGAGAGCGCGGCGGTCCTCCGGCTCGGGGGCGACCTGCCCGAGGCCTACCTCCACGGCCTGCTCGAGGGCCTCGCCGCGCTCGCGGGCGCGCACGGCGCGCGCGCGGCCTCGCGCGAGGGTGCGCTCGCCGTGTCGTGGGAGCAGGCCGAGGCGGCGCGCTCCAAGCCCAGCCCCGCCCGCGTGCTCGCGCGCGCCGTTCGCGCTCCGATGCTCGCGGCGAGCCTCGTCCCCGTCCTGCTGGGCGCCGCGCTGGCGCTGCGCGACGGGGTCGTCGCGCTGCCCTTCTTGGGGCTCACGGTCCTCGGCGTCGCGCTGCTCCATCTCGGCAGCAACGCGGCCAACGACTACTTCGACCACCGCAGCCGCGCCGACGAGGCGAACGTCACCCCGACGCGCTTCAGCGGCGGCTCCCGCGTGATCCAGCGTGGCCTGCTGAGCCCGCGCGCGGTGCTGGCGCTCGCCGGCGCGCTGCTGGCGGCGGGCGCGGCCGTCGGGCTCGCCATCGTGGCCCTGCTGCCCGTCGGCCAGGGCGCGGTGCTCGCGCTGGGCGCGGCGGGCGTGCTGCTCGGCGTGCTCTACACGGCGCCGCCGGTCAGCCTGGCCAGCCGCGGCCTCGGGGAACTCGCGGTCGCGCTCGGCTTCGGACCGCTGGTGACGGCCGGCACCTACCTCGTGCAGCGCGCGGCCGCGGCGGGCGAAGCATCCATCCCGGTCGAAGCGTGGGTGCTGAGCATCCCGGTGGGCGCGCTGATGGCCGCGGTGCTGTACGTCAACGAGGTCCCCGACCTGCCGTGGGACGCGCAGGCCGGGAAGCGCACCCTCGCCGTGCGGCTTCGCGGCGCGCCGTGGGGCTACGCGGCCCTGCTCGCGCTGGCCTACGCCACCATCGTCGTCGCGGCGGTGTGGTGGCAGGCCTGGCCGCTGCTGCTGGCCTTGCTCCCACTGCCGCTCGCCGCGCGCGCCGGCGTGGTGCTCGCGCGCAGCCGCGCGCAGCCCTTCCGCCTCGCGCCCGCGAGCGCCCTCGCGACGGCGGTGCACGTCGCGACGGGCTTGCTGCTCGCCGCCGGCCTGCTGTGGGGTGGGGCCTGATGCGCGCCGTGCAGCTCGACGTCGAGGCCGCGCTGCGCGAGGTGGAGGCGATCCTGCGCCGCAGCCTCGACGGCACCGGCGAACCCGAGCTGCACCGCATGGCGGCCGAGACGGTCTTCAGCGGCGGCAAGCGCCTGCGGCCGCGGGTCATGCTGCTCAGCTACCTGGCCTGCGAGCCCCGCGAGCCGCGCCCCGAACTGCTCGAGGCCGCGGCTGGCATCGAGCTGATCCACGCCGCGACCCTCGTCCACGACGACATCATGGACCGCAGCCCCACGCGCCGCGGCCGGCCGGCGGTCCAGGCGGCCCACGGCCCCGACCGCGCCATCGTCGCGGGGGACTTCCTGTTCGTCCAGGGCTTCGCGCTGAGCGCGCGGCAGGACGCGACGGTGATCGCGGAGACCGCGCGGGCTTGCACCAAGCTCGCCGAGGGCCAGCTGCGCGAACTCCAAGCCCTGGCCGACGGCCACCTCGACCTGCCTCGCTACGTGGAGATCATCGGCGGCAAGACCGCGGCGCCCCTCGAGGCCTGCGGCCGCGTGGGCGCGCACTTCGCCGGCCGTGACGACCTCATGGACGCGCTCGGCGCCTACGGCCGCCACCTGGGGCTGGCGTTCCAGGTCACCGACGACCTGCTCGACGTGCGCGGCGATCCCGCCGTGACGGGCAAGCCGCGCGGCAACGACCTGCGCAATCGCGCGCCCAACGCGGCCGTCGTGCTCGGTCTGACCAATGGCGCCCGCGCGCGGCTGGAGGGCCTGCTGCGGGACCGCATGACCGAGGCCGAGGTCGAAGCGGCCCTCGACACCCTGCTCCAGTCCGGGGCCGTCGCCGACGCCGAGCGCCTCGCGGCCGAGTTCGCGGCCCGCGCGGTCGAGTCCCTCGCGGCCCTACCCCCCAGCGCGGCGAAGCGCGAGCTCGAGGGCCTCGTGCGCGCGCTGCCGCGCCGCGCCGCGTGACCCGTCCCATCGGTTGGACGTTGTTCTCGGTGACAGGTCCACGGCTTCCTCGGTCCGTTGCACCAGTTAGCCACGAAGGGCAAACAGCATATCCCCCCCACGGGGCGAGCAGGGCCGAGGGGGCCGCAAGGCCCCGGAACAAGGGGAGGTGACGAGAGAATGTACACTGGCATCCCTGAGGTCGACGCCGTCGGTGCGACCATCAACGACGCCCTGGCCGCCAACGGCGCGCCTGCGCTCGTGCCCGCGTGAGGGCACA
>DASYRW010000055.1:0-1503 GCA_036003985.1 Thermoplasmatota archaeon | reverse complement strand
GGGTCCTCGCGCAGCCGTCGCGTCACTTCCCAGCCTGAGACGTTCGGCAGCATCAGGTCGAGCAGGATGAGCGCGGGCGGACGGGCGAGCGCTTCCGCCACCCCGCTCTGACCGTCTTCGCACAGCACGGCCTCACCGCCCAGCACGTCCTCGACCACCGAGCGCATGACCGCGCGGTTGTGCGGCTCGTCCTCGACGATGAGCACGGAACGGCCAGCCAGGACCCGCTCGACCGCGGTCTCCGGCACCGTCTCGACATCCCGCGCCGCCGGGGTCTCGGCCATCGGCAGCGTGAACACGAAGCGGCTGCCGCAGTTCTGCCCCTCGCTCTCGGCCCGCACCAGGCCGCCGTGCAGCTCGACCAACCGGCGCACGATGGCCAGGCCGAGGCCGGAGCCGCCGTGACGGCGCCGCATCGGCGATTCCACCTGGTAGAACGGGTCCCAGATGCGCGCCAGCTCGTTCGGCGCGATACCGACGCCCGTGTCCTCGACCGCCGTCCACACCTGGTCCTTGTGGATGCCCCCGTACACGCGCACCGAGCCGCCCCCCGGCGTGAACTTCACGGCGTTGCCGAGCAGGTTGACGAGGATCTGATGCAGCCGCGTGGGATCGGCGAGCGCGGCCGGCAGATCCGTGGCCAGATCGTTTTCGATCTTGACCTGCTTGGCGTGAGCGGTCACCTGCAGCACCGTCATCACCTGGTCGGTCACCTGGCGGAGATCGCTGGGGCGCGGCTGGATCTCCACGCGCCCCGCTTCGAGCTGGGTGACGTCCAGCAGGTCGTTGATGAGATCGGTCAACCGCTGGGCGCTGCGGAAGATCGCCTCCTGCTGCTCGAGCTGCTTGTCGGTGAGGGGGCCGTGGACCTGCCGCATGAGCAGCCGGCTGTATCCGATGATCGCCGTGAGCGGCGTGCGCAGCTCGTGGCTCACCATGGCCAGGAACTCGGACTTCAACTCGTCCAGCCGCCGCAGCTCCTCGTTGACCTGGGCCAGCGCGCGCGCCTCACGATCCTTGCTCTCGAACTGGCGCGCCATGCGCGCGGTGGAACGACGGCTGAGCCGCAGGACGAGCACCGCCGCGACGGCGAGCGCCGCCATGGCGATGACGGTGTTGGCGATCACCTGCAACAGCGCGAGTGATGGCTCGGACATGCGCGCTCGATTTCATGCTACATCAGCGGGCGCCCACTTGAACCCTAGGCAAACACTTTCCGTATGAAAGTATTTCCTACATTCGCATTCGCCACCCACGCGCGCAGCTCGAGCACGCGACTCGCGAATAGTCCCTCCGAGCTTTCGCCGCGACCAGTTGCAAGCGATCGCCAACACCATCCTCCACGCCCTCAGGCCATACCGTTCCGGCCTCACCGGAGTGGTCCTCTACCTCAAACGGTGACCGCTCCGGGGTGGGTGGGGGATCGGGGTGGGGCCGGCTGACCCGTCCCTGCCGCGCAAGAAGACCGCGCACCGTCCACGATTGGGAACGACTCGCGGCGCA
>DASYRW010000054.1:0-11384 GCA_036003985.1 Thermoplasmatota archaeon | reverse complement strand
CAGGACCGTGGGCGCCTTGGGCTTGCGGTACCATTCGAGCACGTCGGAGCCGCACAGGCCCACCGCGTCCATGCGCACCAGCAGCTCGCCGGGCCCGATGCGCGGCTCCTCCACGTCCTGGACGCGCACGTCGCGGTTGCTGTAGTAGTGCGCCGCGCGCATCGCTTACACCTTGCCCGCGCGGATCTCCTGGTAGAGCTGGTGAGCTTCCTTGGCGGTGCGGCCCTCGTGCACGATGCCGCGCACGGCGCGGATCATGGCCACGGGAGCATCGTTCTGCCAGATGTTGCGCCCCATGTCCACGCCGGCCGCGCCCGCGCCGATCGCGCCCTCCACGAGGTTGAGCACGTCGAGCTCGGTGTTCAGCTTGGGCCCGCCCGCGACCACCAGCGGGACGGGGCAGGAATCCACGACCTTCTCGAAGCCCTCACAATAGTACGTCTTGACCAGGCGCGCGCCGAACTCCGCCGCGATGCGGCAGGCGAGGGCCAAGTAGCGCGCGTCGCGCTTGTCCAGCTCCTTGCCCACGGCGGTGATGCCCAGCACCGGGATGCCGCGCGCCTCCGCCTCATCGACGAGCTTGGCGAGGTTCGCGATGCTCTGGTGCTCGTGCGGCGCGCCGATGAACAGCGACATCGCCACGGCGCTGACGTTGAGCCGCACGGCTTCCTCCATCGAGGTCGCCAGGGTCTCGTCGCTCAGGTCCTCCTGCAGCACCGACGCGCCGCCGCTGACGCGCAGGATGATGCCTTTGCCGACCGCGGGCGGCACGCTGGTGCGCAGCACGCCGCGCGTCAGCGCGATGGCGTCCGCGTAGGGGAGCAGCGGTTCCAAGGTCTTCGCAGGCTGCTCAAGCTTGCTGATGGGCCCGAGGAAATAGCCGTGGTCCACGGCCAGCATGACGCTCCTGCCATCGCTGCCGAAGAGGCGGTGCCAGCGGTTCGCGAGGCCCCAGTCCATCGTGCCCGGGGTGCCCTTCGGCGGCGGCAGCGTGCGCGGCATGGCGGTCCCGCGGGGCAATGCGGCGGGCAGCCTAAGGCTTTCGCGCCCTCCCCACGTGGCCGCGACGCCCTCGAGGGTCAGGGCGCCCTGAGGTGCACGTCCACGGACCGCGCGTGCGGTTGGCGTGCGGCTGCCGACGCGGGCTCGGCGATGGCCGCTAGGTGCGCGGCGACGGTTGGTCGCCAACCCTCAAGGGTGCTTGTGGAAACCCGGTCGCGGGATTGCCATGGCCAAGGACGCGATCGAGATCCTGATGGACGACCACCGCAGCGCGAAGGACGCCTTCGACCGCATCATGAAGGCGGACGTCGACGAGAAGGAGGAGCTCTTCGAGCAGCTCGTCACCGACCTGAAGGCCCACGTCCAGCTCGAGAAGGAGGTCTTCTACCCGCGCATCACGCAGAAGATCGGGAACGACGAGATCCGCGCCTTCCTCGAGGGCCAGCGCGAGGAGGAGACCGGGGGCACGCGCCTGCTCGAGGAGCTGGTCGAGATGGGCGTCGGCGACGCCGCCTTCGACGCGAAGTTTCGCGCCTTCCGCGACACCGTGCTGAAGCACGCGGTCGAGCAGGAGGAGAAGGGCCTCTTCCCCATCGTGAAGCAGAAGATGACCGGCCCCGACCTTCAAGAACTGGGCCGTGCGATGGAGCGGCGCCAGCAGGAGCTGCGTCGCCAGCTCGAGGCCCAGGCCCGGTAGGCGCCGAGGCGAGCACAGGCAGGACCAGACGCGGCTTGTGGCGAAGGCGCGCGGTCCTCGCGAGAGCGCATCGAAGGAGCCCGGATCAACCCTTGCCAGCCGGTTGGCTGGCGATGGTTGACGTCCCCCGGGGCGTTGCGGGCCCATGCTCGGACGACTCGCCTTGCTCGGCGCGCTCGCGCTCGTGACCATCGCCCCGGGATCCGCCGAGGCGTGGCACGTGACCCTGGAGTTCTGCCTCTCGGGGTGCTCCGTTCCCACGGTCGTGACCACCCCGGAGATGCCGTGGCCTGCGCCGCTCCACCCGCCGAGCCCGTGCGCCGGCGCGGCGGGCGTGCAGGCGTGCGCGACCTTCCCCTAACGGCGGCCGCATGGCGAGGTCAGGTCGCTGGCACTGCGTTCACGCTCAGGGGGAGATTTGAACTCCCGAGGCCTTGCGACCACAGGCTCGCAGGTCGGCTTGGGAGCCGAATTCCAGGCCTGCGCCCTACCGGACTAGGCGACCTGAGCAGCGGAAGCGGCGAGCGCGGCGCAGCCCAAAAAGCTTCGCACCCTCGCGCGCGCCCGAGCGGGCCGGGACGCGCGCTCCAAACTTATTTATAGCGTGCTTCCGGTCCTCGCATCGATTTCTGATGGACATCGAAGTCATCCCCCTCGGCGGCTACAACGAGGTGGGACGGAACATGACCTGCGTGCGCGTCGGGCGCGACGCCGTCATCTTCGACATGGGCATCCGCCTCGACCGCATCATGATCCACGAGGACAAGGTCTTCGAGGAGATGTCGCCCGACGAGCTCCAGCAATTGGGGGCCATCCCCAACGACGAGCCGATCCGCGCGTTGGGGCTGCGCGTGAAGGCGATCGTGGTGTGCCACGGCCACCTCGACCACATGGGCGCGCTGCTCAAGCTCGCGGCGCCCTACAAGGCCCCGATCATCGCGACGCCCTTCACGATCCGGCTGCTGCAGGACCAGATGCAATCCGGCCGCGGCGGCCGCGGCGGGCGCATTCCGAACCAGCTCATCGCCATGAAGGCCGGCCAGTCGCGCGACCTCGGCGACGGCCTCAAGATCGAGTTCCTGAACATCACGCACAGCATCGTGCAGAGCGTGATCGGGGCCCTGCACACGCCGAAGGGCGTGGTGGTGTACGGGAACGACTTCAAGTTCGACAACACGCCCGTCGTCGGCCAGAAACCCGACTACGAGCGCCTGCGCTCCCTCGGCATGGAGGGGGTCAACGCCCTCGTGGTCGAGTGCCTCGGCGCCGGCGAGGAGACCAAGACCCCCAGCGAGGCCATCGCGCGCGACATGCTGCGCGACTACCTTTTCGGGCTGGAGAACGAGCGCCACGGCATCCTCGTGAGCACCTTCAGCTCCCACACGGCGCGCATCAAGAGCATCTGCGAGTTCGGCGTCGAGATGGACAGGCGCGTCGTGCTGCTGGGCCGCAGCATGGAGAAGTACACCCACGCGGCCATCGAGGTCGGCGAGCTCAAGCTCCCCAAGGAAGTCGAGATCGTGGGCGGGGGCCGCGACTCCGAGGCGGCCCTGAAGCGCATCGTGCGCGAGGGCAAGGACCGCTTCCTCGTGGTCGCGACCGGCCACCAGGGCGAGCCCGACGCGCTGCTCAGCCGCATCGCGAACAAGGAGACCTCCTACCCCATCGAGAAGGACGACCACGTCATCTTCAGCGCGGGCGTCATCCCCAACCCGCTCAACGTGGCGAACCGCTACGTGCTCGAGAGCAAGCTGCGCATGCAGGGCGCGCGGATCATCAAGGGGGCGCACGTCTCAGGCCATGCGAGCCGCGAGGACCACCGCGAGCTGCTGCGCATGCTCGAGCCCGCGAACATCTACCCCTCGCACGGCCCCATCGGCATGCAGGGGAACTACGTGGACCTCGCCGAAGCCCACGGCTGGAAGCTGAACCAGCAGATCCACGTGTCGCAGAACGGCCAGACGCATGCGGTGAGCAAGTGAGCTGGGAGCAAGCCCTGAAGGAATGCGCGGCCCTCGTCGACCACGAATTGCCGCGCGCGCTCCAAGATGTGGAGCCTGCAAGCCTGAGGGAGGCCGTGCTGTACTACCCGAGCCTCGGCGGCAAGCGGCTGCGGCCAGCCCTCGCCATGGTGGCCTGCGAAGCTGCCGGGGGCAAGCGCGAGGCTGCGCTCCAGGCAGGCATCGCCGCCGAATTGGTGCACAATTTCAGCTTGGTCCATGACGACATCATGGACCGCGACGAGCAGCGCCGGGGCAGCCCCAGCGCGCACGTGAAGTTCGGCGAGGCCGCTGCGATCCTCGCGGGCGACGCGCTCTTCGCGGAGGCCTTCGAGGTTATCGGGCTGGGGTCCAACCCTCCCGCCGTCAAGGCCGCGATGGTGCACGAGCTGGCCGTGGCGAGCCGCGTGCTGTGCGAGGGCCAGCAGCGCGACATGGAGCTGGAGCGCGCCGCGCACGCGACGGCCGAGGATTATTTCCGCATGATCCACGGGAAGACGGGGCGCTTGTTCGAGTGCGCGACGAGGCTCGGCGGCCTCGCCGCCCAGGCGAGCCCCGAGCGCGTGGAGGCCTTGGCCCTCTACGGCAAGCTGCTGGGCCGCGCCTTCCAGGTCCGCGACGACGTGCTCGACCTCGTGGGGGATCCGGAGCACCGCGGCAAGCCCTACGCGTCCGACGTGAGGCGGGGCAAGCGCACGATCCTCTACCTCCTCGCGCACGACCGCGCCCGCGGCGCCGACGCGGACACGCTGCGCGCCGTGGTGGGCAACCTCCAGGCCAGCCGCGCGGACCTCGAGCGCGCCGTCGCCGTCTACCGGAGCACCGGCGCCGTCGACGACGCGCAGCGCATGGCCCTCGACGCGGCGCGCGAGGCCCAGGCCGCGCTGGCGGCCTTGCCATCCTCGAACGCGCGCGGCGCCCTCGAGGCGCTGGCGAAGTTCAGCGCGGAGCGGAGGAAGTGACCGCCGAAGCCGAGCGCCTCGCGCGGCTGCTCGCGCTCCAGAACGCGGCCCAGCATGGGGGGAAGGCCGACCCCAAGGCCGTGATGGGCCGGCTCATGGCCGACCCCGTCCTGCGCGCGCAGGCGAAGGAGCTCATGGCCCTGGTGCAGCGCGTCGTCGCGGAGGTGGAGGCCCTCGGCCCTGAGGCGCAGAAGGCCGAGCTCGCCGCGGCCGGCGCGGACGCGCCCGTGGCCAAGGAGCGCGAGGAGCGCAAGCAGGAGCTGCCGGCGCTGCCCGACGCCGTGGAGGGCAAGGTGGTCATGCGCTTCGCGCCCAACCCCAGCGGGCCGCTGACCTTCGGCCACGCGCGCGGCGTCGTGCTGCACTTGGCGTACGTCGAGCGCTACCGGGGCAAGCTGCTGCTGCGCTACGACGACACCGACCCCGACGTGAAGCCGCCGCTGCCTGAAGCGTACGGCTGGCAGCGCGAGGATCTGGCGTGGCTGGGCGGCAAGCCCGATGAGGTCTTGACGGCGAGCGACCGCGTGCCCCTCTACTACGAGCACGCCGAGCGCGGGCTGGAGCAGGGCGCCTTGTACGTGTGCAGCTGCGCGCCCGAGCAGTTCCGCGAGCTCAAGGGCCACGGCCAAGCATGCCCCCACCGCGAGCTGCCGGCAGCGCAGCAGCTGGCCGCGTGGCGCGCGATGCTCGACGGCACCACGCCGCCGGGCGGCGCGGCCGTGCGCGTGAAGACCGACCTGCAGAGCAAGAACCCAGCGTGGCGCGAGTGGGTCGCGCTGCGCATCGTCGAGAACCCTCATCCCAGGGTGGGCGACCGCTACCGCGTGTGGCCCGTGCTGGATTTCCAGAGCGCCATCGACGACCACCTCACCGGCGTCACGCACATCCTGCGCGGCAAGGACCTCACCGACTCAGGCCACAAGCAGCGCTACCTCTACGAGCACTTCGGCTGGACGTACCCCCACGTGATGCATTGGGGCCGGGTGAAGATGCACGAGTTCGGCAAGTTCTCCAAGTCCTTGCTCACCGAGGCGATCGCGAAGGGCGAGTACACCGGCTGGGACGACCCTCGCTTGCCGACGCTGCGCGCCATGCGGCGGCGCGGCTTCCAGGCCGAGGCCATCCGCAAGTTCTGGCTCGCGCTGGGCCTGAGCGAGCGCGACGTGAGCGCGAGCCTGCAGACCTTGGAAGCGGAGAACCGCGCGCTCATCGACCCGATCGCGGACCGCGTGTCCTTCGTCAAGGACCCGGTGAAGGTCAAGCTGGAGGGCGCGGGCTTCGAGGCGCATCCGCCCGTGCATCCCGAGCGACCCGAGCGGGGCCGCCGCGCGTTGCGCGTCGCGGACGCGAGCAGCGTGCTCGTGCCGCGCGCCGAGCTGCCGGAGCGCGAGCAGCTGGTGCGCCTCAAGGACGGCGCGAACGTGCTGCTCTCGGGCCAAGGGGCGCGCGTGCTCGGCACAGCCCTGGACGCGGGGGGGAAGCCAGCGAAGATCATCGAGTGGCTGCCCGCGGACCCGAAGCAGGCCATCGCGTGCCAGGTGCTGACGCCCGAGGGCACGGACGAGGGCCGCATCGAGGCCGCGGTCTTAGCCATGAAGGCGGGCGACTTGGTGCAGTGCGAGCGGTATGGCTACTGCCGCATCGAAGCGCTGGACCCCCAAGCCCTGACCGCAAGGCTCGTGTTCACGCACGAATAGCATGGTCACGCTCGTCGACGACCCGGCCGTGAGCGAGTTCGACGCGCTGCTCGCGTCCCACCAGGCCGTGGTGGTGGACTTCTACGCGACGTGGTGCGCGCCCTGCAAGACCTACAGCCCGCGGTTCGCGCAGGCGGCGCGCGAGGCGCGGCGCACGTGGCCCTCCTTGTCCGTGGCCTTCGTCAAGGTGGACATCGACCGCGCGCCCGAGCTGAAGCGGCGGTATGGCGTGCAGAGCGTGCCGACCACGCTGGTGCTCGAGCGCAGGAAGGGCCTGCTTGGCGAGAAGGTCGCGGCGACCGGCCGGCTCAGCGGCGCGATCAAGCACAACGATCTGCTGGCGTTGATCCAAGGCCTCGCCGCGCGGCTCGCCTAGAGCCTGCTGAGTTGGTAGGCGGCCACGTTCTCTGCGTAGGAGACGACGTGCGTCGCGGTCGAGATCGCATCAGGCGCGGCGGGCGCGCTCGGCAGGGTGGGCAGCGGCGGCGCCTCGGGCACGCCGGGCACCTCGAGGCTGTTGGGGTCGGGCACGCCAAGGCCGCCCACGTCGGGCAGCGGCGGAACGCCGGGGGCCTCGGGCACCGCGGGCAGGGCCGGCGGCTCGGCGCCCTCGATGGCGCGGACCGCGCCCTGGGCCGTAACCCCTGCCTGGCTGGCCTGGTAGGTCGCGACGCGCTTGGCGTAGTTGACCGCGTTGACCGCCGGGTCGGCAGGCCCAGCAGCAGCGAGGCCGCTGGCTCCCAGCAGGAGCACCATGGCCACAGCCAGCAACGCGGTGCGCAGCGCGATCCCTCGGGTCAAGGTCGTCGCGCCGGGGGTTTGAAGAAGTTGCTCGATGCGTGTTCGCGATGGCGGCTGAAGGGCGCGCCGCTCCGCGCCGCGATCGGGACGGGTCCTACACGCGGGACATCGTGGCGTGGTACACGCCGATCGCGTAGTGCTCCGTC
Source organism: Thermoplasmatota archaeon (assembly GCA_036003985.1). Lineage (GTDB taxonomy): Archaea > Thermoplasmatota > SW-10-69-26 > JACQPN01 > JAIVGT01 > JAIVGT01. The sequence continues at coordinate 4,079 of DASYRW010000054.1, read as the reverse complement.
GCGTAGACGCGCCCGCGCAGCCCGTCCTCGGCGTCCTGCAGCCAGGCGCGCTCCTGCTCGGTCAAGGAGCTCGCCTCGCGGCCGGTGGCGTTGGCCTCGCCCTGCGCGTCGCCGGCCATGCCTTGGAGGGCGAGCGGCAGGTCGTGAATGGCCCGCGTGCCGTTGTTCATCGTGTCGTTGGCCGTGCGGTTCGCCCCGCCGGCGAGCGTGAACAGCACGCCCGCGTGCCCCACCAGCACGGGGAGCTGGTCCTCGACGATCTCCTTCTGGTTGAACGCCACGCGGTGCGCGTAGTAGTAGGTGTCCGTGACCAGTCCCACGGCATCGTCGGCATGGGCGCTGCCGCCGAGGGCGAGCAGGAGCCCCACCAAGCTCATGGAAGCGGCGACGCGGCGCGCGGGCAACACCAGCGGCGTCGCGCGCGGTGCGGGCCATGAACATTGCCCTCGCCGAAGCTGGGGCCGCGAGGACGCGTCCGCTAATCCTCGGCCTCGCCCTCGTCCTCGGGCTCCGGCTGCTCCTTCGGGAAGATGTCGGCCGGCTTCTGCGGCGCAGCCTCGCCCGGCGGACGCGCGTCCGGGAGCGCGGGCGGCGGCGCCTCAGCGGTCTCGGGGAGGTCCTGCTTGCGCAGGCGCGCGACGGCGATGACCTTGTCGCCCGCCTCGGGCCGGATGATCCAGTTGCCAGCCGCGATGCGGCCCTTGACCGGGATTTCCTGCGTTGGCACCCTGATGATGATGCCGGCTTGGGTGGTGGCGAGGATCTCGTCGCCGTCCTCGACCTGCAGCATCGCGACGACCGGCGCGTCGTCGGTCTTGATGGTGATCTGGCCGTAGGTGGCGCGGTGCTTCACGGGGTAGTCCTCGAGGGGCGTGCGTTTCCCCTTCCCGGAGGCCTTGACCGTGAGCAGGTCGCCTTGGCCGTGCAGCACGGCGAGCGCGACGACCTCGTCGCCCTCGTCCAGCCCGACGCCCTTCACACCGTAGGCCGTGCGGCCCATGGCGCGCACCTCCTCCTCCGTGAACCGGATGGACTGGCCCTGGGCCTTGGCGAGCACGATGTGGTCGGCGCCGCTGCTCAGGTCCACGCCGACGAGCTCGTCGCCGTCCTCCAGCTGGATGGCCCTGATGCCGCTGACGCGCACGTTGCTGAAGGCGCTCAGCTCGGTCTTCTTCACGAGGCCCTTCTTCGTGGCGAAGAACAGGAATTGATCGTCGGGGAACGCCCGCACCGGGATCGCCGCTTGGACCTTCTCGCCCTCCTCCAAGCCTTGGAGCAGGTTCACGATGGCCTTGCCCTTGCTGTACCGCGTGCCTTCCGGGATCCGGTACGCCTTGAGCCAGTGCAGCTGGCCGCGGTTCGTGATGAACAGGATGTAGTGGTGGTTCGTCGTCACGAACACGTCCACGACGAAGTCCTCGTCCTTCGTCTCCATGCCGATGAGACCCTTGCCCCCCCTGCCCTGGGAGCGGTAGTCGGCGAGCGGGACGCGCTTGACGTAGCCTTGATGCGTGCTCATGACGACCACGGGCTCGTCGGGGATCAGGTCCTCGACGAAGATCTCCGCCTCTCCCTCGAGGATCTGGGTCCGGCGGTCGTCGCCGTACTTGTCCTTCAGCTCCTTCAGCTCCGCCACGATGATGGCCATCAGCTTCGCGCGGTCGCCGAGGATCTCGCGGTAGAACGCGATGTCCTTGCGCAGCTGCGCCAGCTCATCCTTCAGGGACTGGGTCTCGAGGCTCGTGAGCTTCGAGAGGCGCATCTCCAGGATGGCCTTGGCCTGCGGCTCGGTGAGCGTGAACGGCGTGCCCTCGACGCTGCCCTGCCGGCCCGGCAAGCGCCCGGCCATCAGGTTGCTCCGCGCCTCCTCGGTGTCGCGCGAGCCGCGGATGATGTGGATCACCGCGTCGATGTTGTCCAAGGCGGTGAGCAAGCCCTCGACGATGTGCGCGCGGTCCTCGGCCTTCTTGAGCCGGAATTTGGTGCGGCGCGTGACCACGACGACCCTGTGGTCGATGTACTGCTCGACGAGGCCCTTGATCGTGAGCACCTTCGGCTCGTTGGCCACGAGCGCGAGGTTGAGGATGCCGAAGCTGCTCTCCAGGGCGGTGTGCGCGTAGAGGTTGTTCAGCACGACCTCGCTGTTCGCGGCGCGCTTCAGCTCGATGACCACGCGCATGCCGTCGCGGTCCGACTCGTCGCGCAGGTCGCCGATGTCCTCCAGCTTCTTTTCCCGGACAAGCGCTGCGATGTCCTGCAGCAGCTTCGCCTTGTTCACCTGGTAGGGGAGCTCCGTCACGATGATGCGCTCGCGGTCCTTGTGCTCCTCCACGCTGCACTTGGCGCGCACGCGGATGATGCCGCGGCCCGTCGCGTAGGCCTCCAAGATGCCCTTCTTGCCGGTGATGATGCCGCCCGTGGGGAAGTCCGGCCCGGGCACGAGCTGCGCCAGCTCCTGGATGGTGATCTGCGGGTTGCTGATCGTCGCGACGATGGCGTCCACGATCTCGCGCAGGTTGTGCGGCGGCACGTTCGTGGCCATGCCGACGGCGATCCCCGAGGACCCGTTCACGAGCAGGTTCGGCAGCTTGCCCGGCAAGACCGAGGGCTCGCGCTCGCTGGCGTCGTAGTTGTCCACGAAGCCGACGGTGTCCTCGTCGATGTCCTCCAGCAGCTCGCGCGCGATGGGCGCCAGCTTGACCTCGGTGTAGCGCATGGCCGCAGGGTTGTCCCCGTCGACGCTGCCGAAGTTGCCTTGGCCGGTGATGAGCGGGTAGCGCAGCGAGAAGGTCTGCGCCATGCGCACGACGGCATCGTAGATCGCCATGTCGCCGTGGGGGTGGAACTTGCCCATGACGTCGCCGACGACGCGCGCGCTCTTGCGCGTGGGCTTCTCGGGCTGCAGGCCCATCTCCCACATGCCGTACAGGATCCTGCGATGGACGGGCTTGAGGCCGTCGCGCACGTCGGGCAGCGCGCGCCCGACGATCACGGACATGGCGTAGTCGATGTACGAGGTCTTCATCTCGACCTCGATGGGGCGCTGGATGAGCTGCTCGGGCATGACGATGCGACTCCGTTACACGTCCAAGACCTTGACTTCCTTCGCGTGCTCCTCGATGAACTCGCGCCGCGGCTCCACCAGCTCGCCCATCAGGGTCGAGAAGAGCTGGTCCGCCAGCGCCGCGTCCTCGATGGTGACCTTGGCCAGCGTCCGCAGGTTGGGGTCCATGGTGGTGTTCCACAGCTGGTCGGGGTTCATCTCGCCCAGCCCCTTGTAGCGCTGGACATCGATGCCCTCCCCAAGCTGGGCCTTCGCCGCCTCAAGGTCGCGCTCGTTGTACGCGTAGCGCTCCTGCTTGCCTTTCTTGATCCTGTACAAGGGAGGCTGCGCGATGTACACGTAGCCCTGCTCGATGAGGGCGCGCATGTAGCGGTAGAAGAGCGTCAGCAGCAGCGTGCGGATGTGCGCGCCGTCGACGTCCGCATCGGTCATGATGACGATCTTGTGATAACGCGCCTTGCCGATGTCGAACTCCTCCGCGATGCTCGTGCCGATGGCGGCGATGATCGTCTGGATCTCCAGGTTCTTGAGGGACTTGTCGAGCCGTGACTTCTCCACGTTCAAGATCTTGCCCTTGAGCGGCAGGATGGCCTGGAAGGCCCGGTCCCTGCCTTGCTTGGCGCTGCCGCCGGCGCTGTCGCCCTCGACGATGAACAGCTCGCTCTTGGCGGGGTCCTGCTCCTGGCAGTCCGCGAGCTTGCCCGGCAGGCCTGAGCCATCCAGCAAGCCCTTGCGCCGCGCCAGCTCCCGGGCCTTGCGGGCTGCTTCCCGGGCCCGCGACGCGTCGATGGCCTTGCTGATGACGATCTTGGCCACCTGCGGGTTCTCCTCCAGGAAGTGGCCGAGGTGCTCCGCGACGAGGCTCTCGACCACGCCTTTCACGTCGCTGTTGCCCAGCTTGGTCTTGGTCTGGCCCTCGAACTGCGGGTTCTCGACCTTGACGCTGATGACCGAGGCGAGGCCCTCGCGGACGTCCTCGCCTTCGAGCGACTCGCCGTCCTTGAGGATCTTGTTG
>DASYRW010000053.1:0-2809 GCA_036003985.1 Thermoplasmatota archaeon | reverse complement strand
CCGCGCAGCATGGCCTCGTAGTCGCGCACGATGGGCCTGAGCAGGAGCAGCGGGATGACCACCGACAGCGGGATGCCGATCGCTGGCAGCTCCCAAAGGTAGCTCGCGATGGTGGCCTCGGCCTGGGCCTGGTTCTGGAGCGTGTACGCGAAGCTGAACTGGAGCCCGATGCCCCAGTACACCAGGATCAGCAGCCCGAACAGCGTGACCCCGACGCGCCGCCTGAGGCGCCGCGCCTCGGCCCCGCCGCGTGCTCGCCCGGCCGGCGCCATGCGCTGGCCTCAGGCGCCCTGCTCGACGCGCTTCCTCAAGGCTTCCAGGGCCCGCGCGAAGGCCTGCTCGCGCAGCTCGCGGGCGCGCTTCTCCTCCAGCAGGCCCTCGACCTTGGCGAGGACCTCCTCGGGCTCGAAGGGCTTCTGGATGAAGTTGTCGACCGCGGCCTCGTTGATCGCCTCGACGGCGACGGTCAGATCGGCGTAGGCCGTCATGAGCACGCGGCGCGTCGCGGGCGAGCGCTCGCGCGTCTCGCGCAGGAACTCGACGCCGTTGCGGCCGGGGAGCTTGAAGTCGCACAGCACGAGGTCGTAGTGCTCCTCGCGCAGCGCCTTGGAGCCCTCCTCGGCGCTCTTGGCGACGCGGATGTGGGCTTGATGGCTCAGGCTGGTCTCGAGCAGCCCGCGGAGCGCCTCGCCCACGTCGCGCTCGTCGTCGATGACCAGGATGCTGTGCGCGGGGGGCGCGGCCTCGGGGGCAGGCGGCAGGAAGACCACCTCTCGCACGTTCAGGGGCCACGCCCCTACTTGAGCGTGGCTTCATGGGCCCATCGTACCTCCGCCGCCCCCTCCGCGCGCGGTCCCCGCCGGGCGGAGGGCACCCTGCAACACTTATATAGGGTCGTTGCCATCGCGGGCCCGGTCCCGCCCATGACCACGATGCAGCAGGAAGCCCGCGAACTCCGCGTCGGCCGCTACATGGTGGTGGAGGACGAGCCGGCGAAGATCCTGAGCATCGACCACTCCAAGCCGGGCAAGCACGGCGCAGCGAAGGTGCGGATCGAACTGATGACGCTCTTCACGAAGCGCCGCTCCAGCTACACGGGCAGCGTGACGGACCGCGTCCAAGTCCCCGTCATCGAGAAGCGCAACGCGCAGGTCGTGAGCATCATGGGCGACCAGGCGCAGCTCATGGACATGGAGACCTTCGAGACCTTCGAGCTCGACATCCCGCCGCCCGAGATCGCCAACCAGGTCATCGAGCAGGGCAAGGAAGTCCAGTACATCGAGACGATGGGCCGCAAGGCCATCATGCGCATGTGACGGCCGCGGGCCGTTCTTCCCAATCCCCCCATCGCCGAGCGCCGGCGCCGTCGCGGCGGGCCGCCGCGGTGCCTTCATGGCCCCGGCGGGCCTAGGCCCCCTCGATGGCAGCCGGCGGACCCGCGGGGAACGGCGGCGCGGCGTTCGTGGACGTGCAGGGCCTGGGCCGGCGCTACGGCGACGCGTGGGCGGTGCGCGGGCTGGCCTTCCAGGTAAGGCGCGGCGAGATCCTCGGCATCATCGGGCCCAACGGCGCGGGCAAGACCACCGCCCTCAAGATGCTGGCGGGGCTGCTCGCGCCGTCCGAGGGCGGCGCGCGCGTCGGCGGGCTGGCCATCGACGCGGCGGAGCACCGCGCGCAGACTGGGTACCTGCCGGAGGAGAGCCCGCTCTACGACGAGCTGAGCCCCCAGGGCTACCTGCGCTTCTTCGGCGACCTCTACGGCGTGCCGCGCGGCGTGGCGAGCGAGCGGTCGGAGGCGGCGCTGCGGCTGCTCCAGCTCGATGCACGGCCCGGGCAGAAGCTCGGCGACCTGAGCAAGGGCAACCGGCGCAAGGTCGCCATCGCGCGCACGCTCGTCAACGATCCCGCGCTGCTGCTGTACGACGAGCCCGCGAGCGGCCTCGACCCGGTGGCGAGCGCCAGCATCCTCGAGCTGCTCCGCACGATGCGCGCCCAGGGCAAGGCGCTCATCCTCAGCGCGCACAACCTGTACCACATGGAGCGCGTGTGCGACCGCGTGCTGATCCTCCGGCAGGGCAGCGTGGCCGCGCTGGGCACCATGGCCGAGATCCGCGCGGCCGCGGGCGGCACGGAGTACGTCGTGCTGCTCAGCGTGGCTCTGCCGGGCGCCGCGCCGGTCGAGGAGGGCTGGGAGCTGGTGGTGCCGAGCCTCGACGACGTCCCTGCCCTGGAGAAGCGCGCGCAGGCCGCGGGCGGCCGCATGCTCGGGGTCGAGCCGCGCGCGCTCAGCCTGGAGGACATCTTCCTGAAGCGCGTGGCGAGGTAGCATGCCGGGCAGCGTGGCGCGCGTGCGCACGCTCGCCTCGGCCGAGGCGCGGCGCAGCTTCGGGGGCTTCGACCGGCGCACCCTCGCGCTGCTGCTGGTGCTGGGCGCGGCGGCCGGCGTGCTCGCGCCGTCGGTGTTCCAGGCGGGCTTCAGCTTCGACCGCGCCCTGTACGTGGCGGCGGCGAGCCCCGACGCGCCCCTGTTGCCGGCGATCCGCGAGGCGGCCGCGTTCCAGCTGATCGTGACCGACGACGCCGCGGGCCTCGTCGATGCCGGGCTCGCCGACGTCGCCGTCCTCCCCACGCAGGTGGTCGCGCCCGACACCGACAAGGGCCAGGCCGCGGTCGCGTCGCTGGCGAAGGCGGCCAAGGCGTACGCGCATCGGCGCTACCTGGAGGAGCCCGACCAGGCGGCCGCGTTCCCGGTGCAGGTCGAGGTGCGGTACGTGCCCGTGCAGACGGGGCCCGCGACGACGGGTGGGGC
>DASYRW010000052.1:0-3752 GCA_036003985.1 Thermoplasmatota archaeon | reverse complement strand
GCCGGCGGTGCTGCTGAGCGCCGCGGATGCGGAAGCCCAGCGCGAGGAGGCGATCGTGCGCGTGCACACGCAGACCCTCCAGCTCGCCAACCTCACGGCCCTCGCGGAGAACAAGACCCTCGAGACCTCCGAGCAGGTGCTGGCCGGGCTCTCGTGGCTCGTCTACCTCAAGCCCGAGGAGCAGGACCTGTGCACGAACGCGGTGCGCCAGGCCAACGCCGCTTCGCTGGTGTTCTCGGGCGTGGCCGTCGTGCACCCGGACGGCACGTTGCGCTGCAGCTCCAGCCCCACGCCGGCCGGCTTCAGCGTCGCGAGCAGCACGAGCTTCCAGCGCGCGGTGGCGACGGGCCGCTTCGCGGTGGGGGACTACCGCGTGAACCAGCTCACCGGCGTGCCGACCGTGGGCCTGATGCTGCCCGTGAGCAACGACACCGGCGCGCTGGTGGGGCTGCTCGCGGGCACGGTCAACCTGGCATGGCTGGGCGAGAACCTCGCCGAGGGCGTGCCCGACGACGACGTGCTCTCCCTGTGGGACCGGCACGGCGTGATCCTCGCGCGGCAGCCCGACCACGACGCCTGGGTGGGCAAGCAATATTCCGATGCCGAGGTCGCCCAGCGCCTCCAGACCTTGGGCGGCACCATCGAAGCGCCCGGCCTCGACGGCATCGTGCGCGTGTGGGCCACCGTGCCCGTCGGCGAGGAGCCCGCCGCGTACCTCAGCGTCGGCGCTCCGCTGCAGGCCGCGCTGGCGCCGATCGAAGCTGCGTTCTGGCGCGACCTCCTCGTGCTCGGCGCCGTCGCCGCGCTGGCGTTCACGCTGGCCTGGGTGGCCTCGGACCGGTGGGTGCTGGGACCCCTGCGCGCCTTGGACGCGGCGGCGCGGCGCATCGCCGCCGGCGATCTGGGCGCCCGCACCGGACTCGCGCCCACCCAAGGCGAGGTCGGCCAGGTCGCCCTGGCCTTCGACGACATGGCCGCGAGCCTCGAGGCCTCGCTGGAGCGCGAGCATCGCGCACGGCAGGCGCTGGAGGACGCCAATGCGCAGCTCGCGGAGCTCGACCGCTTCCGGCGCGACTTCGTCAACCAGGCCGCGCACGAGATCAACAACCCGCTGACGCCCATCGCGCTGCAGACGGAGCTGCTGCGCAGCGGCCGGCCGGGCCCCCTCTCGCCCCAGCAGCAGCGCGCCCTCGGCGTCATCGACCGCAACGTGGCGCGCCTCGCGCGACTGGCGGGCGACATCCTCGACGCGGCGCGGCTCCAAGCCGGCAGGCTCGGCGTGGAGCTGGAGCGCGTCGACCTGCGCACGTTGGCGCTGGAGGCGGTCGAGGCGCACCGCGAGCACGCGGCCGCGGGCCAGGTGACCCTCGACGTTGCGGCGCCGCGCGGCGCCGAGGTGATGGCCGACCCGCAGCGGCTCGCGCAGGTGCTCGACAACCTGCTGTCGAACGCGCTCAAGTTCACGCCGCCGGGCGGCCGCGTCCTCGTCGAGGCGGGCGCGCCGGACGGCCGCGCATCGGTGACGGTGCGCGACACCGGCGCCGGCTTCCCGCCCGAGGACGCGGCGCGGCTGTTCCAGCCCTTCAGCCAGCTCCCCTCGGGCAAGGCCCACGGCGGCACGGGGCTGGGGCTCTACGTGTCGAAGGGCATCGTGGAGCAGCACGGCGGCACGCTCCGCGGGGCGAGCGACGGGCCCGGCCTCGGTGCGGCCTTCACCATGGAGCTGCCCCTCGCGCCCCCCGCGGGCGCCGCGCCCGACGAAGCGCTGCCCTCGACCACCGCGGCGGCGCGCTAGGCCCCGATCCCGTGGACGCGACGATGTGGGCCAGGTCCCGCGGGAGGCCATGGGCAAGCGCGCTCGCAGCGCGGTGGCGCGTCGGCAAGTGATGTGAACTGCCGTAGGATAGCCAATCATGAAACTCTTCAAGTGCCCGCCGGGTCAAGGTTGGCTCGTCGTCCCGGACGGGACGCGAAGGCCTGGGATACGGATGCACGAACACCACCGGACCGTCAGCAGCTACGTCACCCAGATGTCGCTCGTGAAGAACTGTCCGAGCCACATCAAGGGCGCGTACAAGGTCCAGGACGCGAAGGTGCTGCTGTTCGGCGACGACGCCGAAGAGTCCAGCGCCGAGTAAGCGGAATGCTCGATCTGCGGCCGCGCGCCTCGTGCGGTCGCCCCGTCGACGCCGGCGCGGCTGAGCAGCAGGCCGCGGCGCCGCGGCGGGGAGCGTTGCCCATGCCGCCCGGCCGGCTGGCTTGGCGGGGAGCGCCTCGTTCTCCCTCGTGCGGCCCCGGCGACGTCGCGCCGAGTCCTCGCTGAAGCACGTGCCTGCGGACCGCAGAGGACACCGCGCCGCCGGGTGGGCAGCCCCGCCGGGGGACCTGCTCGCGGCCGTGATCGTGACGCCCCCGGCCTTGTGGGCCCCGCCCGGACGGCGGCGCCTCCGAGCGTGCACCGGTCAGCCTCGGGTGCCAAGGGATCGGATCCTGCACGCACGCCTCTCCCGAAGGGTTCAAGTACCACCTGGCCGAGATGGATGGCGGATTTCTCCAAGGGACTCGGATGAACGGCTTCTTCACCGTGAAGCGCTTCGACATCGACCTGGGCAAGTACCAGGTCGTGCTGAACGACAAGGACGCCGAGGAGCTCGGCGTGCATTCCCAGGACCGCGTCAAGGTCAGCAAGAACGGCGACACCGTCACCGCCCTCGTCGACACGACCGACGCGTTCGTCGAGCCGGGCACGTGCGGCGTGTTCCTCGAGCTCCAGCACCGCCTCGACCTGCAGGACGGGGACCAGCTCAAGATCGCGCACGCCGACAAGCCGGCGAGCATCCACCACATCCGCAAGAAGATGCGCGGCGGCGAGCTCACGAGCGAGGAGATCGACCAGCTCGTGCACGACATCGTGGACGGCGACATCAGCGACATCGAGCTCTCGAGCTACGTCACCGCCATCGAGATCCGCGACATGAGCATGCGCGAGGTCGTGGACCTCACGCGGTCCATGGTCAAGTACGGCGAGACCATCGACTTCGAGGGCCACACGGTCTTCGACAAGCACAGCATCGGCGGCGTCCCTGGCAACAAGATCACGCTCCTGGTGGTGCCGATCGTCGCGGCCGCTGGCCTGCTCATCCCCAAGACCAGCTCGCGCGCCGTCACAGGCGCGGCTGGCACGAGCGACATCATGGAATGCTTCTGCCCCGTCACCCTCACGGGCGAGGAGATCAAGCGCATCACCCTCGAGACCGGCGGCGTCATGGCGTGGGGCGGCGGCGTGAACCTCGCGCCAGCGGATGACATCATCATCCGCGTCGAGCACCCCCTTGGCTTGGACCCGCGCGCGCAGCTGCTGGCGAGCGTCATGGCCAAGAAGAAGGCCGTCTCCGCCCAGCACTGCGTCATCGACCTGCCAACGGGGGAAGGCACGAAGCTCCCCAACCCCGACGCGGCGCGCAAGCTCGCGCGCGAGTTCATCGAGCTGGGCGAAGCCTTGGGCATGCGCGTCGAGTGCGCGCTCACCTACGGCGGCCAGCCGGTGGGCAAGACGGTCGGGCCGGCCTTGGAGGGCAACGAGGCCCTGCTCGCGCTGCGCGGCGATCCTGCTGCTCCTGGGTCGCTCATCGAGAAGAGCTGCGTCATCGCAGGCATCCTGCTCGAGCTGGGCGGCGTGGCGAGCCGCGGCAAGGGCAAGCGCAAGGCCGAGGAAATCCTCGCTTCGGGGGAAGCGCACCAGAAGTTCTGGG
>DASYRW010000051.1:0-7395 GCA_036003985.1 Thermoplasmatota archaeon | reverse complement strand
CGTGTTCATCCACGGCCGCCTCGCCGTCGCGCTGGGCATTGGCCAGTCCGGCCAGGGACCGCTGCCCCCCGTCGAGGACGTCGAGGTCGCGGGCGGCTACAACCGCGTGACCTTCGTGCAGATCCTGGGCAGCATCGTGCCCGCGCCGGGCGTGTACCGCGAGACGGTCACGGCCCCCGATGGAACCGTGTACGCGACCGAGGCCATCCCCGGCACGGGCTTCGTCGCGGCGTTCTTCGAGAACAACGCGCCGGACGGGACGTGGCACCTCGAGCACCTCGCGGCCGGACCGGGCATCGTGTTCACCGAGGGCATCGCGTACCACCAGTACGACATCCACCTGCCCGACGGCGGCCGCCGTGCCGACCACAGCCACGACGTCATCCGGTGACGCTCCGCGCCTCGGGTTCAACGCGCCGCGGAGAACCGCGGAGACCTTCTCCAGAGCATCCCTTTAGGCCCTGGTCGCGTTGCCGCCACCGAAGGTGCCTGCATGGCCCATCTGTTCAAGCTGGCGAGCCTGATGTTCGTGAGCGCGATCGCCCTCGGAGCCGGGATGGCCAACGCCCAGACCGCGGCGTACGGCGTCCTGTCGCTGTTCTTCCCGAACTGCCCGGCGGACACGGTCATCGCGGTGGGCTTCAACGACGGCTCGTTCTGGAACTGGGCCATGGTGGACGCGAACACCGACCCGACCTGCGTCAGCGTGGACGCGGACATCTACGTCGGCCCCGACCCCTTCGTGGGCGGCTGCGGCGGCGGCACGTTCGGCGGCCAGCTCTGCCTCACGGGCCCGACGGTGGACGGCAGCACGATCCACTACACGAACGTGAAGGTCTGCTACAACGACGCGATCTTCTCGTTCTGCGTCAACGGCTCCGGCGACCTCAACCTGCTCGGGTGAGGAACAGCGGCGCGAGCGCCGCCGCGGCGCGGAGAGCAGCCAGGCTCGGCGCGAGCGGCGCCGCGCCATCCACGGCGACGAAAGGCAGGCTCGCCTCCGGCCGCGGCACCTTCGCCCCGAGCTTGGCGTGGGCCAGCTGCCGGTCAGGCGCGAGGCCCGACGCGCGCTGCGCCAGCACCTCGGGCGCCGCGAGCACGAACACCACCGCCACCTCCGCGCCGGCCGCCGCGGCCGCGCGGTACGCACCCCTGCGCTGCGATTCCGTGAGGTTCGTCGCATCGTGGACGGCGTGCAGGCCGTTCCGCAGCGCCAGCTCGGCGAGGGCCCAGGACGCGCGGTAGGTCAGGAAGTGCTCGACGCCGTCGTGGGCCGGCTGCGCGCGGCGGAGCGCGGCCGCGACCGCGACGCGCACCACGTCGTTCTCGACGTGCATCGCCGCGGCGGGGCTCGCGGCCGCGAGGGCGCGCGCCAGCGTGGACTTGCCGCCGAGGGGCACGCCCGCCATCACGACCAGCAGCGGGCGTGCCGCGGGCGGGCGCGGGTCGGGCGCGCGCTGCTCCCAGAGCCCGGCTGCGACGCGCGGCGCCAGGTCCGGCTCGGGCACGCTCCCGCATGGGACGCGGCGCCAAAAGGCTAAGGCCTTCCATCCCTTGCAGCGACCCGATGCGCGAGGCGGAGAGCGTCACCATCGGGCTCGTCCAGATGCGGATGGAGCGCAGCCCCGACGCGAACGTGCAGCACGCGGCCGACCTCGTAGGCCAGGCCGCGCGCAAGGGCGCGCAGATCGTCTGCCTGCCCGAGCTCTTCCGCACGCCCTACTTCCCCATCACCGAGGACCACGCGAACTTCGAGCTGGCCGAAGGAATCCCGGGCCCGACCACCGAGGCCCTGGGCAAGGTCGCAGCCGCGCACAACATCACCATCATCGCGCCGGTCTTCGAGCGCCGCGCGCGCGGGCTATTCCACAACGCCCTCGCCGTGCTGGGGCCCGATGGCGAGGTCCGCGGGCGCTACCGCAAGATGCACATCCCCGACGACCCCAACTTCTACGAGAAGTTCTACTTCGCGCCCGGCGACACGGGCTTCAAGGCCTTCGACGCGCCGCAGGGCAAGTTCGGCGCGATGATCTGCTGGGACCAATGGTATCCCGAAGCTGCGCGGCTGACCGCGCTCGCCGGCGCTCAAGTCCTGTTCTACCCGACGGCCATCGGCTACAGCAGCGCCGACCGCGCGCACTACGCGGAGCAGCGCGAAGCCTGGCGCACCATCCAGCGCGCGCACGCCATCGCCAACGGGCTCTTCGTGGCCGTCGTCAACCGCGTCGGCAAGGAGGGCGACCTCACCTTCTGGGGCAGCAGCTTCGTCGCGGGTCCGATGGGCGAGGTGCTCACCGCGGCGAGCGAGGACAAGGAGGAGATCTTGTTGGCCAAGCTCGACCTCGCCGCCATCGACCGCACCCGGCAAGCTTGGCCCTTCCTGCGCGACCGGCGCGTGGACGCGTACGGCGGGATCACGCAGCGGTTCCTCGACGAGGAGCGCTAGAGCGGCGGCGCGCTGAGCGTGAAGACGAACAGGCCATCGGAGGTCTCGTGGCCCGCCCGGTCCCGCGCGACCACGCGGAGGTCGTGCGAGCCCAGGTCGCCCAGCGCTGTGTCCCACAGCCACGCGTAGGGCGCCGTCGTGTCGCTCGCGCGCAGCTGGTCATCGACCCAGAACTCCACGTGCGCGACGCCGCTCGTCGCGTCGTCCGCGTCGGCCTTCACGGTCAGGTCGCCGATGACGAGCGTCAGCGGCAGGCTTGGCTGGGGATTCAGGTGCACGGTGTCGAGCACGTGCACGCTGCCCTCGGCGGGCTGCGTGAGCGCGACCTCGGGGGGGATCGTGTCGATGTTGACCGCGACGCTCTGCACCAGCTCGAGGTTGCCCGCGACGTCCTCGCAGTAGTAGGTGAGCGTGTGCGCGCCGTCCGTGCCGACATGCTCGACGTACTCGTCCAGGACCGAGAGAAGCGCGTGAGCCGATGGCTCCGCGCCGTCGAGCGCGGTCCAGAGAAGGGCGGGCCCGCTCGTCGCGTCGGCGCAGGCCAGCGTGACGTCCACCTCGCCGACGAACCAGCCGTTGTCGCCCTGCGGCCCCGCGAGGCTCACGGTGGTCACCGGGAAGGACGCGTCGATCCAGATGCTGTCGCCCTTGGCGGGCTCGACGTGGCCCGCGAAATCCGTCGCGAACCACGTGACCGGGTGCTGGCCATCGGCGGGGAGGAAGCCGTCCTTGATGTCCCAGATGATGATTTCGGGCGAGCTGCTCGCGGACTGGGACACGCCGTCCACGGTGAAGTCGAGCCGCGCGCAGTGGCTGTTCTCGTCCACGCACGTGAACACGACCTGCCCGCCGCTGCGGTACCAGCCGTTGTTGCCCTCGAGCGCGTCGAGCCGGACGCTCGCGGAGGGCGGAATGCCATCAGTCCTGACCAAGAGCTCGCTGCTGCCCCAGTAGCCGGGCCGGACCTCGCAATACACCACCAGCGCCTTGATGTCGTTGACCTTGAACGTCACGCCGTTGGCGGGCAGGGGAGCCGTGCTGTTGCTCCCCTCGATGGAGTAGATCGGGAGCGGGATCGGGGCCGCCGTCTCGGGGTCCGTGCAAGCGCCCGTGACGGTCACATCGCTGACGTACCACCCGTTGGCGCCGAGCGTGCCTTCCGGATCGAGGACGATGACCGGCAGGTCGGGGCACAGGTCGCCGTCGCCGTGGCCGTAGATGACGTTGTCCCACGCCGCGACGCTGGTGCGGTTGGGGTCGGGGCCGGGGTCGAGCGCGAGCGTGTCGATGCTGGCGCTGCTCCACGGCTGGAACGGGGTGACCCTCAGCTTGCCCAATGTTCGCACTCCGGCCGCGTTGGCGGGATCGCGGACGCACACCTCGACTTCCTGCGCCGCGAGGTCGAGGTCCACGAAGATGTCGAAGAACGAATCGGAAGAGCCCGCGCTCGGGTCCCAGAGGCCGAGCCAGTGGCCGACCTCGTGGGTTCCATTGGTGGTCTGTGTCCCGTTGCCGGTCAGGTCGTACAGCGTCACGTTCCCGCCCGGGTCGAGGGCCACCGCGAGCAGCGCATCCTCGCGCGCGGTGCCGCGCGCCGAGTCCGCGAGGTAGAAGCCCGCCGAGCGCTGGCTCGCGTCGCTGCCGGCCATGGACATGCCTACGGAGAGCACGCCCGCGGGCTCGAGGGCGTGCAGGACGGGCTCGGTCCCGTCGAGGTCCTCCACCACCGCGCCGGTGTCCTCGAGCAAGTAGCGCACGAGCTCCTTCATGCCGCCCGCGCCGGACCAACCGGCCTGGCCGGCGAGGTCGCCCTGGGCGAGGCCGTCGAAGTCCTCGTGGAACACTGGGCAGAGATCGAGGCCGGGCGCGACGAGCACGTCGTCCCAGCCCGCCTCCGCGCTGCCGTCTTCGAGCCCTTCGTGCACGAGCGTCAAGCGCGCGGGGAGCCACGCGAAGTCGGGGTGATTGTCCGCATCCGGCATCGGGTCGCCGACGACCGCCCAACTGCGCGCGCCCGGAAGCAGGCCGTCCGCGCACGCAACGCCGTCTTGACCGGTGCGCCAGCGGAAGCTTCCCGTCGCGGGGTTGCCCGAAGCTTCGCCGTAGGTCCCGGGCAGCCACGTGCGCAATCCGTCGGGGCCCAGCACCTCGATCCTTCCGCGCGCGCCGAGGAGGATCTCGAACGCGGCGCCCGTGCCATTCTCCACGAAGAAGCCAGCGGACGGCTCGTCGCTGCGGTTCGAGCGAAGCTGCACGCTGGCGCTCGCTACGTCCACGAGCAAGGCCTCGAGGGAGAGGTGGGTCGGAGAGCTCTGGGGGGAAGCGTCGACGAAACGGTTGGTGCGCCCGCCCGGCAGCGTTTCATCGACGATGATCATCAGGGTCGGATCCCGCGAGGCCGCGGTCCACGGGCCCAAGCCGTTGAGGTCGGAGCCCACGGCGTAGCGCTCGAACGTGTCCAGGAAGCCGCGGCAGAGGTCGAGGTCCTCGCCCCGCGGCCCGGCCAGGATGTCGCCCCACCGCGGAGCCGAGGCGCGGTCGAGCGTGCCGCCGATGAAGAGGCCGACCGTGTCGAGGTTGGCGACGGGCGGCTCCTCGCCTGTGGGCGAGAGCTTGATCTGCGCGAAGTTGAGCGAGAGGCTCTCCTGCACCGCCGCGCTGGGCGCCGTCGTGAGGCAGACATCCACGTCGCCGTTGCCGCGGAAGTCGAGGTCGAACTGGACCCAATCGGAGTCGGAGGCCATGATGATCGGATACGTCGGAAACGTCCGCACCTCTCTTTCCCCGCTGCTCGTGAGCTGCAAGCTGCTGCCGTCGAACGCCACGGCGAGCTCCGCGTTCGCGGGGTCGACGGGCCCCGCCGCGCTGTCCGCGAAGAACACGCCGGCGGTCGAAGCCTGCGTCCGGTCCACGAGCGCGAAGAACCGGAAGGAGCGCTTCGCCCACGTTTGGCCGCCGTCGGTGCTCTTCAGGATGCCGACCCCGGGCTGTGTCCGGCTGGCGAGGCTGTTCTCGACGAGCTTCCCGACCGTGCCGTCCCAGCGGTCGCCCTCCACGACCGCGAAGCCGCCGTCATCGTCCTGGTTGGTGGAGAAGCCCTGCTGACCCTCGAGGGGCCCGAGCGCAGCCTCGGCGAGCTGCAAGATGAACGCCAGCTCCGACTCGTTCTGTTGCTGGCCCGCGCCGAACGGCACGGCCTGCAGCAGCATGGCCACCACCAACGCCAGGGCGGCCTTCCTCACCTCGACCCTCCGAGCGACGTGGCGCCGGCTGCTGCGCACGGATGTGCCTCCTCCGGAAAAGGAGGGGGTCCCAAGGGATAAGCCCGATCAATCAAGGGATTCAACCACGTCAAGCCGTCGGCAGACATCCGGGCGCGCGTAGCCGCAAACTCTTAAGCCGAAGGCCCGCGTCGCACCCGCCGTGATGCGCCGCGCGCAGCACGCGCCCAAGGGGCCCAGTCCGTCCAGCCAAGGCTACCAGATGCCCGCCGAGTGGGAGCTGCAGCAGGCCACGTGGCTCGCGTGGCCGCACGACCCGCTCACGTGGCCCGATCGGCTCGCGCAGGCGCAAGCAGCCTACGAGACCATGATCCGCGCCCTCGCGCGGACGCAGCGCGTGGACCTGCTCGTGGACCCCGGCGACGAGGCGGCGGCGGTGCGCAAGCGCCTCGCGGGCGTCCCCAACCTCGCGCTGCACGAGGTCGCGCACGCGGACAGCTGGATCCGCGACTATGGCCCGACCTTCGTGGTGCGCGGCGAGCCCGGCCAGCGCCAGCTTGCCTTCGTGGACTGGATCTTCAACGCCTGGGGCGACAAGTACGAGACGCTGCTGCCCGACGATGCGATCTGCGGCAAGCTCGAGCCCATCCTCGCCATGCCGCGCTTCGAGCCCGGCATCGTGATGGAGGGCGGCGCCATCGACGTCGACGGCCAAGGCACGCTGCTCACCACGGAGCAGTGCCTGCTGAACCCCAACCGCAATCCGCTGCTAGGTCGGGCCCAGATCGAGACCGTGCTGCGTGACTACCTCGGCACGCGCAAGGTGCTCTGGCTCGGCGAGGGGATCGCCGGCGACGACACCGACGGCCACGTGGACGACATCGCACGCTTCGCCGCGCCAGGCGTGGTGCTCGCCGCGATGGAGCCGGACGGGGACAGCCCCAACCACGCGCCGCTGCAGGAGAACCTCAAGCGGCTGCGCGGCATGACCGACGCGCTCGGCCGGCCCCTGCACGTGCTGGAGATGCCCATGCCCTCCTGGGTGGAGGACGGCGACGGCAAGGCCTTGCCGGCGAGCTACCTCAACTTCCTCATCGCGAATGGCGTGGTGCTGATGCCGGCGTTCGAAGAGCCGCGCGACGCGGAGGCCGAGCGCGTGCTCGCGCGCGCGTTCCCCGGGCGCGCCGTGGTGCGCGTGCCGGCGCGCGACCTCGTGTGGGGCATGGGCACGGTGCACTGCCTGAGCCAGCAGATGCCCGCGCCGTGAGGCGCGCGGAACAACGAAGTCGACCGACGTCAGCGCAGCGTGCGCCAGCCGCGCGAGCGCGGGCGGAAGTCGGTGATCCCCTCGCGCAGCGGCAGCGGCGCGGCGTCCTCCTCGGCGGCGACCTGGGCGGGCTCGGGCAGCCGGGGCAGGGTGGGGAGCATGGCCCCGCAGTGGGTCTAGGGCTATTTGATCCTGTGGCTGCGGAAGGTGGTCCGAACGACCCCCCGTGGGCGGAAAAAGCCCGAATTGCCGTCGAGGCCGAGCCACCCCGGCCCTGCGGGAGCGATGCCCGGACGCGGACAAACATCTGCTGAAGCTCTGGCACGGGGGTCGGCGGCCGATGCAGCACGGTGTCAACCGGGCCGAGGTGGCCACGCTGGCGGTGCTCACCTTCCTCACCACGATGGGCGCTGTCACGTTCCTGTGGCTCGGCGCGCCCGACGCGGCGCTGTGGGTGCTCG
>DASYRW010000050.1:0-2210 GCA_036003985.1 Thermoplasmatota archaeon | reverse complement strand
TGCAGGTTGTCGGGGCTGAGCGTGTCCACCTGCACGATGACCGCTTCTCCGCCCTTGGCCTCGATGCGCTTCTTGAGCTGCTCCGCGAGCCGCAGGCGGAACTGGCCGGGCTTGGTGCTCACGAGCACCGCGAAGCGCTTGCCGCCGCGGTCCTTGGCGGTCTGGATCGCCGCGAAGCGCTGGCGCAGGATGCGGTCCCTGAGCCCGGACATGAGGCGCACGTCCCCCGTCTCGGGGTCGGCCACGATGACGTCCTTCGGCGTCTCCAGCGCCAGGCCTAGGGGATGGAAGTCGCCGCTGCCGAGGTAGAAGAACGCCGCGACATCGGGCTCGACGGCGAGCGCGGCGGTGTAGTTGCACCCCAGCACTTGCGCGGCGAGGGCGATGCGCAGGTCGCCCTTGCCCACCAGGGCCTCGACGCCCAGGTCCCGCAGCGCCGCGATCGCCTCGTCGAGCTTGTGCTGGTATTGCGCGGTGGTCACGAAGCCGACGCGCTTGCCCTGGAGGCCCAGCTGCGCCACGGCCTTGGCGATCACCGGCCGGATGGGCATGCGGTACTTGGCGCGCACGAACAGCGTGTCGCGCACCGGAACGCTGGGCATGGGGCTGTGGCCGAATTGGACCAGGAGCTCCGCGCCCGCCGCGGCCATCTGGGAGGCGCTCGGCGTGTCGCAGGCGCCGTAGCAGGGCTCGCCGCTGACGATCGCCTCGGCGCCGGTGCGCTCCTCGACCAAGGCCGCGATGCGCGGCGCGTAGTCGCGCAGGCCGTCGGGGAACTGGAGCAGCACGCGCTTCGCCTTCCGCGCCGAGACCGCGCGGTAGACCTCGTCCAGGTCGAGGTCGTAGGTCTCAGACCAGGGCAACCCTTCCGTCGCGGACATCGACCCTCAGCAGCGTCTTGACCTTCACGTTGTAGCGTTCCTCGATCCTCGCGCGGCCGGCGCCCTTCTCGAACACGACGACGATGTCCGCGATGCGGGCCCCGGTGCGCTGCACGGCCTCGATGATGGCGCCCAGGGTGCCGCCCGTCGAGACGACGTCGTCCACGAACAGGACGCGGTCCCCGGCGCGGACGCCGTTGAGGTAGAGCTGGTTCGCGCTGTAGCCCGTCGTCTGGTGCACCGCGACCTCGCCCTCCAGGCCATAGGAGCGCTTGCGCACGATGGCGAAGGGGATGCCGGTGCGCTCGCTCAGGGCCGTGGCCAATGGAATGCCCATCGCTTCCGCGGTGAGGATCAGGTCCACGCGCCGCTCCGCGATGGCGAGGATCTCGTCCACCACCTCCTTCAGCAGCGCAGGCTCGATGCGCGGCACGCCGTCCGTGAGCGGGTGCACGAAGTAATCGTAGTCGCCCTTCTTCACCACGGGGCTCTCGACCGCGCTCCGGCGCAGCAGCTCGCCCATCAGCGGGCCTCCCGCGACGCCGCGACGAGCGCGGGCACGAACTCCTCGAGGGCCTCGCGCGTGACGTGGGGCATGCACACCACCTTGACGCCGCGCGCGAGGGGCGCGAGGGACACATACCATCCCTTCGCCTGCAACGCGGCCCGCACGCGCTCCGGGTTGGGGACGGGGATCGCCACCACCGGCAGCACGGGCTCGATGGCCGGGGGAAGGCCCGCGTCGCGGCACAGCTTGGCCAGCAGGCGCGCGTTGGCCATGCAGCGCTGCACCACGTCCATGTACCCAGCCTCGCCGAGGTGCTGGAACACGGCATGCGCCGCGGCGGCGGCCGCGCCGGGCCGCGTGCCCACGAGCGTGGCCTGGGTCTCGGTGCTGACGTAGGGCGTCGGCACGCTGATGCGCTGGAGCATCTCGCGGTCGCGCACGGCGATGCAGCCGGCTGGGATGGGCGACATGCCGACCTTGTGCGGGTCGATGGTCAGCGACGCGACGCCCTCCACCGCGAGGTCGAAGTCCGGCAGCGCCGCGCCCGCCTTCTTCAGGAACGGGATGACGAAGCCCCCGAAGGCCGCGTCCACGTGCAGGGGCACGTGGGCCTCGCGGGCGAGCGCCGCGAGCTGGGGCACCGGATCGACCGCGCCGAGCTCGGTGGTGCCGGCGATGGCCACGATCGCTGCCGTGTTGGGGCTCAGCAGCGCCTCGACGCTCGCCGGGTCCACGGTGCCATCCTGGCGCAGGGAGGCCCAGCGGGGCTCCATGTCGAGGAGGTCGCAGGACTTGGTGAAGCTGAAGTGCGCGCTGCGCGG
>DASYRW010000049.1:0-3832 GCA_036003985.1 Thermoplasmatota archaeon | reverse complement strand
AACCGCTCAGCAGCCCCGCGGCGAGGCTGTACGCCGCGCGCTCGGGAACCTACCAGGGCCAGCGCGGCATCACCCTGGCCCGGGACGCGCCAAAGCTTTAGCCCCGCGCGCGCTGGGTGGGCCATGGACCCGTGCGCGGCCCACGCGTGCAGCCTCTGCTGCCACGACACGGCGATGCCGCTGCGGCTCGCCGACGTCGCGCGGCTGGCGGCGCGCGGGCACGCGGTCCGGGATTTCGCGCGCGAGGATGGCGGCTGGCTCGTGCTGGCCAATGAGGGCGGCGCGTGCGTGTTCCTGCGCGACGGGCGGTGCTCGGTCTACGACGACCGCCCCGAGGGCTGCCGACTGTACCCGCTGGTGTACGAGGAGGACGCCGGCCCCGCGATGGACGAGCTGTGCCCTTGGCGCAACGAGTTCGCGCAGGGCGTGCAGGAGCGCCGGCGGCTCGACGCGCTGGTGCGCGTGCTGGTGCGGGAGCGCGCGGAGCGCCTGGAAGGCCGCTGAGCCCACTCCCTCCCCCGATGCCGGCCGCGAGGCGCAATGTGCCTACCTAGCGAGAAGCCCGCAGAGGCTCACTCGAGCGTCGCATGCCGCTTGCGCATGCTCTCCTCGGTCTCGCCGCGGCGCTCCATCAGCTCGGCGATGACGCCGTCCATCAGCAGCGCGGCGGCGCCCTCGAACAGCGTGCCCAGAGGCGCGAGGTCCTTGCGCGGCTCCTTCGGCGCGGGGAGCAGGATCACCAAGTCCGCGTTCTGCGCCACGGTGCTGTCGGGCGCGGCGGTGATGACCGCGATGCTCGCGCCCATGCCCCTGGCCAATTGGGCGGTGAGCGCGACGGCGAACGTCTCGCCGCTGCCCGAGAACAGGACAACAAGCGTGTCGCGGTCCACGGGGGGCGTGGTGGTCTCGCCGACGACGAAGCTGCTGATGCCCAGGTGGTGCAGCCGCACCGCGAACATGCGCGCCACCAACCCCGACCGCCCGCGGCCGAAGACGATGACCTTCTTGACCGACTGGACGCGCTCGGCCAGGTCCTGGGTGAGCTTGGGGTCCACGCTGCGCACCATGCGCTGGACCTCCTGGAGAATGTAGCTGCTCGCTTCCTCCGCGCGCTTCCCCCTCGCCCTCGCCATGGCTCAGTCCTCTTGCGTCGGCGCGGCGCCGCCGACCCCCATCCGCTCCAGCATGCGCTCGATGTGGATCTTCATGAACATCGCGTCGTGCTCGATGATGGGGCTGTTGCTGATGATGGTGATGTCGAGGTCGTTGTCCATGATGACCTCGACGAGCTTGTCGAAGTCGAGGTCGCCCTTCTTGATGGGCACGTGGTGGAGTTCCGAGCCGTTGGAGTAGGTGATGCCCGTGAAGTACGTGTACCAGTGCTGCACCTTCAGGGGCTCGAAGTGGTCGAAGACGTCCTGGAAGTCCTGCTTCGTCTTGAGGCCGCCATTGCCGCGCGCGTGCACGTGGCCGAAGTCGATGACCGGCACCGTCCCGGGCGCGGCCTGGCAGAGCGCGAGGATCTCGTCGAGGTCGCCGAAGGTCTGCTGCTTCCCCATGACCTCCAAGCCCAGCTTGACGCTGAACTTGCCCTCCTCGAAGTAGGTCATGATGGTCTCGAGGGTCGCGCTCGCCTTCTTGATCGTGTCCTTCTTCGTGAGGGTCGTGTAGAAGCCCGGGTGGCACACGACCACGTCGCAGCCCAGCAGGTCGGCGACGCGCGCGGTGAGGGTGATCTTGTCGATGCTCTTCTGCACGACCTTCTCGTCGTCGCTCGCGAGGTTGGTGTAGTAGGGCGCGTGCGCGCTGAGCTTGATCCCCAGCTCCTTCCCGAGCTTGCCGACCTCGCGCGCGTAGTCGTCGTCCATGCGGATGCCGCGCACGAACTGGAGCTCCATGGCGTTCAGCCCGAGCTCCTGGCAGTGCTGCACGCCCTCCAGCGGGGTGCGGCCCTTGCACGACAGCGGCACCCCCGCAGGGCCGAGGAAAATCATGCGGGCTGGCAAGGTTGGACGGTTACTTAAGGGCTTCCGGCCCTCGTCGCGACGCTCCTGCGGAGCGCCAGGTTCAAGGCCCGCGGCGCATCTGGGCGAGCGGGGGACGCGGCGGGTGACGTTGCTGCCGACGGTCGGTGCATGGATCGACGCCGGCAGCGGCGTGCTGTTGCTCGCGCTGGGGCTGTGGGTGACCACGCGGCGCCCGCGGCGGCGCCTCAACCTGCTGCTCGCCATGTTCAGCGCGACCATGGGCGCCGGCTTCCTGGCGTCGCAGCTCGTCAGCCTCGACGACCCCGCCCGCGCTCCGCTGGAGCTCGCCGCGGTGCCGCTCCTGCTGGCCGCGTCAGGGGGCGTGGCGGCGCTGGCGCTTCGGTTCCCGGCCCCCGTGGGTCGCGCCGAGGCCCGCTACGTGGTGGGCGCTGGGCTGGCTGCCTTGGCCACGGCCGCCCTCAGCGTGGTGGTGTACAGCGTGGATCCCGTGGGCCCGGCCGACGCCGTGATCGGCGGCGTGCTCCGCAGCGCGCTGTGGTTCGCGCTCCTGCTCTTCGCCCTCCGGGCGGCGGGATTCGCCTCGAACAGCGCGGCCCGGTCGCAGCTCCGGCTCCTGACCCTCGCCTTGCTGCCCTTCACCGCGCTGACCGCTGGCTGGAACCTCGGCGACGTCGCGGTCGACCCGCAGGGCCTTGCCGTGGACACCGCGAACGTCCTGCGGTCCGCGCTGGTGCCGGCGGTCCTTTGGATGCTGTGGATTCGCATCGCCGCGCACTCGGTGGGCCGCGAGGCGGCCGCAGCGCGCAATCTGGCGCTCCTGGCCCTGGCGGTGCCGGCCCTGGCGGTGGCGCTCACGCCCCTCCTGGGCAGTGGCTCAGGCTCGAGGGACTCCGGCCTCAACGGGATCACGCGGACGCTCGCGGTGGCGGTGCTGGCCTACGCGATCCTGCGGCACCAGCTCCTGGGCATCGACCTCAAGGTGAAGTGGACCATCAAGCAGAGCACGCTCGCGGGCGTGTTCATCGGCGTGTTCTTCGTCGTGAGCGAGGGCGCACAGCAGGTCTTCAGTCAGAGCCTGGGCCCCGTCATCGGCATCGTCGCGGCTGGCGCGCTGCTGTTCGCGCTCACGCCTCTGCAGCACGCGGCGGAGCGCGTCGCGAGCGCGGCGGTGCCGGGCGCGCGCCCGGTGGGGCAACTCAGCGTCGAGGACCGGACGCGGTTGTACCGCGATGCCGCCAGCCAAGCCTGGGCCGACGGCTCGCTGAGCCGCGACGAGGCCGCGATGCTGCGGAGCATGCAGCGCGGGCTGGGGCTGAGCGACGCCGAAGCCCAAGCCATCGAGCGCGAGGTCGAAGGGGCGCGCGCATGACTCTGACTTGGGACGCGGCGCCGCTGCTGGTGTACGGCGTGCTCGCGCAGGGGCTCGCGCTGTTGCTGGTGTACCTGAACCTCCACCACCGCTCGAACCGCGCCTTCGCGCTGTTCCTGAGCATCTCCGGCTTCACCGCGCTGTTCCCCGCGCTCGTCCTCGTCGCCGACAGCCCGGCGGACGCAGCGTTCTGGCGCAGGCTCGCGCCCTATCCCTACCAGGTCGTGTGGATCGCGGCGGTGTATTTCTACGCGGTGTACCCGAAGCCGCGCCGCTGGCTGCCGCGCGCGCCGTGGGGGTCGCTGCTGTTCCTCGTGCCCATGGGCCTGATCACGGGACTCTATGCGCTCGACCACCGGCTGTACGCCGACGCGTCCCAGGTCCTGCAGGGCACCCTCGGAGCGTCGGCCGCGCCGGGCCCGCTGTTCGTGGTCCGCACCCTCGGCACGCCATTCTTCCTGGCGGTGCCGCTCCT
>DASYRW010000048.1:0-5753 GCA_036003985.1 Thermoplasmatota archaeon | reverse complement strand
ACTTGTAGAGCAGCGGGATGAAGCCGCAGTGGTCGAGGTGCGCGTGGCTCAGCACGACCGCGTCGAGGCTCGTGAAGGGGTAGATCTCCGGCATGTGCAGGTACGGGCTTCCTGAAGCATCGCCGTCGGCGCTGATGTTCACGCCGCAGTCCACCATGATCTTCGAGTCCTGCGTGCACAGCAAGTGGCAGCTGCGCCCGACCTCGCGGTACCCACCCAAGGACGTCCAGCGCACCCACTGCTCGCCGCGCGAGGTGCCGCGGTAGATGCGTCGCCCCACCTTGCGCAGGAACTGCTTGCGCTCCTCGCTCACGGTCCGCTGGTAGTCGCGGATGTCCTTGATGGTCTTGGACGGGATCGGCGGGGTGCGCATCACTTGCGGCGCCCAGCCGATGCTCTTCTTGATCTCGTTGAGCGTTTGACCATGGCGCCCGATGACGAGGCCCGGCTTCTTCGCCTCGATGACCACCTGGCCCACGTCGGGCTCGAAGTAGATCTCGGTGATCTCCGCCTCTGCAGGAACGATGCCGTTGATCTTCTCCTGCGCCTGGCCGATGTCCGCCAAGACAGAGGGGTCGGGGCGCACCACCAGCCGCTTCCGCAGCCGCTTCGCCAGGCGGCGGACGAGGTCCTCGTCCTCGGCGAACTTCTCCGGATGCTTGGTGTAGATGACCAGCGTGGCGGCCTCGAACTCGATGTCCGTGACCTCGACGCCGCTAGGCAGCTCGCTGCGCACCTGGTCGGACAGTTCGCGAAGTACGTCCTCGACGCCCATGCTTCCCCGGCTCCTGGACTAGGCGAGCTTCATCTTCTTCTTGCGCCGGTCCACCTCGGCGAGGTCGAGGCGCTGGAAGCCCTTGTCCATGGTGATGGTGCAGATGGCGATGCCGTCGCCGCTGGCGCTGTCGCGCTTCATGGCCGCGGTGAGGGCGCGGATGCCCATGTCGAGGCCCTCGTCGGTGGTGAGGTCGTCCTTCCACAGGTCCTCGAGGACACCGTAGACGAACGGCGAGCCGGAGCCGGTGGTGGTGAACTTGTCGGGGATGCTGCCGCCGGCCGCGTCCAGGCTGTAGACGTGGCCGCCCTCCTTGTCCACGCCGCCGATCAGCAGCTGCACATAGAAGGGGTAGAACTTGCGGCTGTTCAGGATGTTGGCCATGAGGGTCGAAGCAGCCTTGAGCGAGATGTCGCCGGTCCGCTTGACCTTGAACAGCTCCACCTCCGCTTGGAGCCAGCGCGCGAGGATCTGCGCGTCGCCCACCAGGCCCGCCACCGTGAGACCGATGTGGTCGTCGATGCGGAACAGCTTCTGGGTGGTCTTGTGGCTGATGAGGTGACCCATCGTGGCCCTCATCTCGGTGCCCATCACGACGCCGTTCTTGCAGACCAAGCCAAGCGTGGTCGTGCCGGTCTTCGTGAGCTCCTGCGCCTCGGGAAGGGAACGGTTCTCCATGGTCGGACCCCTTGAGAAAAGGGCGTTAGAACGAGACCAGGGGCTGATCGCGGGTCGCGTACTTAAACGTTGGCGTTTCACGCCCCGATCCCGTTCAGCCGCGTGACCAGCCGCGCCCCCAGCCGAGTCACGGGCGATTAGAACCAGTCCTTGAGGCTCTGCTGCTTCGGCGCGCCCTTCACGTCGCCCTCGCTGACGCCGAAGTACTCCAGGACGCGCAGCGCCGCCGGCACCAATTGCTTGTCCACGTAGTAGTCCAGGTCCAGCTCCGCGTCCGAGGGCAGGAAGTCCACGAGCACGGCGCGCTCCGTGGGCAGCTTGTCCTTCAGCCGGCCCTTGGCCCGCAGCACGACGTAGCCGATCTTGGTCCCCGGCGTGGCCTCGTAGTCGGGGTGGCTGGCCTTGGCCGCCTCGACGGCGTGGACGTGCGCTTGCTTGGCCTTGTACTCGTCGGGGTCCATGGTGAGGGTCTTGTGGATCGTGAGCTCCGCGAGCCCTGCCTTGCCGTCGCGCACGCGCTGCGCCGCCGCGCGCGCCAGGCCCAAGGCCCCCTGCGGGTCGCGGCGCCGCAGCACCGCCTCGAGCACGTCCTCCTGCAGCTGCTTCGCCAGCTCGCACCAGTCGCCGCGGCGCACCTCGAGGCCGCGCACCACCACCTTGCCCTCCTTGGTCAAGCCAGCGTAGCGCTTCTTGGCGCCCGTGAAGAAGATCACGTCGAACCGCGCCTGCACGTCCAGCTCGAGGGGCAGCTTCGCGTTGACCTCGGCGACGAACTCCGCGATCTGCGGGTGGGACCGCACGAACAGCGAGTCGGTGTCGCCGTACAGCACCTCGAGCCCGCGCTGCTTCGCGTCCTCGATCACCTGCTTGACCAGATGGCGGCCCCACGCGCTCGTCGCCTCGGCGCACTCGCGCTTGTACCACTTCGCGCCGGCCCAGCCCGTGTAGCCGTAGAAGGCGTTGGTCAAGATCTTGAGCACCTGCTGCTTCACGTCGGCCATGGTGTGCTCGGGCGTTCCTGCCTTGGAAGCCTTGAGCTGGCGCTTCCACGCGCGCCGGCGCTCCACGAGCTCGTCCATGATGGTGGGGAAGAACCCCTGGGGCTGGCGCAGGAAGCGGTGGCCCACCTCGGGTGCGACCCACACCTCGTCGTCGCGGAAGGCGTTGCCCGCCTCGGGCGGCATGTAGGTCTCGGGGCTCACGTTGTAGCTGACCATGATGCTCGGATACATGCTGCTGAAGTCGAGCGCCACGATGTCCTCGTGCAGGCCCTGCACGGGCTCGAGCACGAGGCCGCCTTCATAGACCTCCTCGCGCACGTGCGCCTTGTTGGGCGCGATCATGCCGCGCTCGAAGCTCTCGGCCAGCAGGAACCAGTCCACTTGCCGGCCCCGGCCCATCTTGCTCTCCTCGTCGAGGGGCATGCGCGTCATGCGCGCCAGCTCGGCCTGGAGGGGCAGCAGCTTGCGCGCGAGGTCCAGCGTCGAGCGGGCGTCGTCGCGCGCGTACGCCACCAGGGTGGGCCGCGTCGCGGGGTCGTCCCAGAGCGCGTGGATGCGGTCCTTCTGCACCATGACGCGGTCCTGCACCTCGACGACGCCGAGGAAGTCCGCGACGTTCTTGAGGGTCTTGACCTTGACGTCGCCGAGGTCGCGCTGCGCGATGCGCAGCAGGTCGATGTTCGCGCGGCCCGCGATGCTCACCACCTTGTGCAGGCCCGCCTGGCGCGTGCTGGGCTCGGAGCCGTCGCGGCCCACGTCGAGCCTGAGCCGATGAAGGCGCGCGCGCTCCAGGAGGTAGGGCCAGTCGAACTCGTCGCCGTTGTACGTCACGAGCACGTCCGGGTCCTCGGCCCTCAGGAAGGCGAGGAAGCGCTGCAGCAGGTCCTTCTCCTGGCGCTTGCACGCCTCGGGCGTCGCGCCCTCGTTGGCCAGCACTTCCAGCTTGCCCGAGCTGGTCGCGACGCTGATGAGCAGGATGGGGTCCTCGCGCGGCCGCGGCACGATGCGCGGGTTGTACACCTCGAGGTCGAAGGCCATCATGCTGGTCGCGTCCTCGGCGCCAGCCTGCTCGCGCGCCTCCACGTGCTCGACCTCGAGGGCCCCGGGCAGCAGCTCGGAGGGCTTGGCCTTGAACGCGATGGTGCCCATGGGCCGGAGCTTGTGGTCGAGGAGGTAGCGGAACGCGAAGGGGATGTCGGCCTCGCGGTGCTCCAGCACGCCCTCGACCTTCACGACCGCCTCGCGCAGCCGCGGCACCTCGCTCGGGTGCCACGCGATGCACTTCAGCACGCGCCGCCGCTGCAGGCCATCGATGCGCTCCACCACCTCGACGCGCCGCAGCCTGGGCGACGGCGGGGGCAGGCTCTCGAGGCGCTTCGCGAGGACCGCGAGGTCCGCGTCCTCCGCGCTCGGGACCGCGTAGAAGTAGGGATCGAAGCGCGGGTCCAGCAGCGCCGCGGCCTTGCCCTTCACCTTGCACCACAGCCGCACCGCCGCGCGGCCGTCGAGGGTCACGTAGTCCGCGTCGAGCAGCAGGCCCTCCTCGAGGGCGTCGAAGTGTTCCAACGGCGTCATCTCGGCGGACTCCCCAGGCGGAGGGGGCGGAAAAAGCCAGCGGCGCTACTCGTCGACGAGCCGCGTGCCGAGGTTGTACTTCGTGGCGCGCAGGAAGACCTCGACGCGGTTGTCGCCGAGGAACGCGTCGACGTACAGCTTCGTGCCGGCCCGCCACTGCGCGTTGCCCTGGAACTCCACCGTGCGCCGGGGATCGGTGAAGATCGTGACGTCGCGCTGGTTCAGCCGCACCGCGACCTCGCCCGGCAGGAACGGCGCCTTGTCCGTCTGCACCAGCTCCAGCAGCAGGCCGTCGTTGGTCTGGTTGCCGTCGCTGTCGTAGGGCGTCGCGCGCAGCACAGCCCACACCTCGGTGTCGCGGTTCTCCTCCACCTGCACGGTGGTGTTGTAGACGAAGCGCTCGCGCACGATGACGTTGACGCGCGTGGTCGGCGCGACGCCGCGGATGTAGACCGTCTCGTCGGCGATCCAGCTGAGCACGCCGCGGTTGCCCTGGCACAGGTCGATGGAGCGCTGCGCGCACCGCCAGACGGTGACGTTGTCGTCGCCGTTGCGCTGGATGACCGCGTCGCTGCCCACCAGGGGTGGGGGTGGTTGCGCGCTGCGCAGCGTGAGCGCGATGCCGTCGGTCTTGCCGTTGCCGTCGCTGTCGTAGGGGCGCACGGTGAAGCTGGCGCGCACCTCGGGCAGGGTGCTCGTGGTCGTGCCGCTGAAGGTCGTGCAGCCGGCCAAGGCCAAGCTGAGCAGACCCAGCACCATCGCGAGCGCGACCCCTCGCATCCAGCGGGCACCCCCCCGCTGCCTCTTGAAGGTTTTGAATGGAAGCGCGTGCGATTCGGCGGCTCCGCGGCAACTTCATCCCCCGCGGTCCCCGTGCGCAGCCATGGCGCTCCAAGGGCGGCGGACGGCGCGCGTGCTGGCGATGCTCGCGATCGGCGCGTGCCTGCTCGTCGCGGGCTGCACGCAGCCTGGTGGCCGGGACCGGCCCGGGCGCGATGGCGCCGCCGGCGCTGGCTCGCAGGGCGACGATGGGAACGCCACGACCGCGGGCGCGCCGCCGGGGCGCAGCCCGACGACGCCGACGCCGCCGCCCCCGACGAACACCACCCCCGCGCCGCCCGGCAACGACACCGCCGGCATCCCGCACGGCCGGCTCCAGCGGACCGTGACGGTCGACGGCCTGGAGCGCGCGTTCGTGGTCCACGTCCCGCAGCAGGTCACGGGCGGCACCGACGTGCCGGTCGTCTTCATGCTGCACGGCACGGGCGGCAACGGCAGCGAGTATTACGTCCGGAGCCAGTGGGTCGAGCAGGCCGACGAGGATGGCCTGATCGCGGTCTTCCCCACGGCGGCCACCTTCTGCTACGCGGAGGATGACGACGGCGACGGCACCATCGGGCAGGGCGAGTACCGCATCGGCACCAAGTGGTCGGCGGGCAAGCTCGGCACCCCCGACATGCCGCTGTGCGGCGAGGACCTCATCGCCCAGTTCCCGGCTGCGCGGCGGGCCGACATCGAGTCGCGCGTGGTCGTGGACGACGTCGCGTTCTTCGACGCGATGGTGGAAGCGCTGGACGAGGAGCTGCCCGTCGACCGGCATCGCATGTACGTCACCGGCTTCTCCAACGGCGGGAGCATGTCGGGGCGGCTGATGGTCGAGCGCGCCAACACCTTCGCCGCCTTCGCCATGCAGGCGGGCGGGCCCACCGTCGACGGCCTCGCGG
>DASYRW010000047.1:0-6963 GCA_036003985.1 Thermoplasmatota archaeon | reverse complement strand
GTGGCGAGCACGACGAGCAGCAGCGCGAGGATCGCCGCGACCTGCGGCTTGGCGCCCACGACGCCCACGAGCCGCGCCGAGGGGTCCGTGACGATGGCCGCGGCGCCCACGTCGAACGCGTGCGCGCTGATCCAGTAGCTGCTGCGCGTGACGAAGGTGCCGAAGAGCGTCAGCGGGAATACGAGCGCGGCGAGCACGGGCGCGTAGAGGTGGTAGGCCTTGCCCTTGCGGTGCATGTCCGCGGCGTGCAGGAAGGCCGTGAGCCCGAGGAAGGGCACGAGGTCCCCGACCTCCACGGGGTCCCAGGCCCAGTAACCCCCGAAGCTGAGCACGTAGTACGCCCACAGCGCGCCCAGGCCAAGGGCGATGGCGTAGAACATCCACGCGAGCCTGCCCCAGAAGATCGCGCCGCCCCACCAGCGCGGGTCGCGCGTGACGAAGCGCGCCACCGCGAACGCGAACACGAGGGTGGTGAGCGCGTAGGCCATGAACTCCATCGGGGGATGGATGGCCATGAAGGGCGTCTGCAGCAGCGGGTTGAGCCCGAAGCCCTGCGCGCGGAAGTCCAGCGGGCTCGGCAAGCCGCGCATCCCTGGCTGGAACGTGAAGAAGCCCGCGGCCCCGTCGAAGTGGTAGTCGAGGGTCGGTGCGAAGGGCCGCGCCGCGAGGGTGAGGTACAGGAACACCGCGAAGATCGCCAAGGCCGCGCAGCGCACCACGGCTGGCAGGGGGCCCTCCGCGCCGCCCTCGCCGCGGGCCCGCGCGCGGCGGCGCCACAGCTCCTCGGCCGCGATCGCCGCGCCGATGAGCGTCGCCCACAGGAACACGCTGCCGGCCGCGCCGGCCCACGTGCCGGCGACGCGCAGGTACAAGGGCGTGCCGTCGTCGCTGTAGTTCCACACGTAGTAGGTGCCATAGTCGCGCGCGAGGAAGTGGCCCATCAGGGTCAGGTAGGCGAGGGCGCAGAGGCCCGCGGCGGCGAAGGTGAGCAGCACGGACCGCCGCTCCGTCGATGGCGTGCGCGTCCAGGCGTGCAGCACGGCGCTGGCGAGGGCGCCCCCGGCGAGCGCGAAGGCGGCGAGGAGCAGCCATTCCCCGAGGGCCACGCGCGGGCCATGCGGCAGCGCGGCAAAGGCTTTGCGGTGGCCGGTGCGGTCCGGGAAGCACCGAGCGAAGGCCCAAGTGCTGGCAATGCCTTCCTCGGGCCAGCATGACCTGGAAGTACACCGAGGACTACTACCGCGAGTACACCCGCACCACCTGGAACGAGAGCGCGCCCGTGTGGGTGCGCTACGCCGAGCGCGTGCTGGCGCCCTTCGGCGCGGAGCTGCTCGCCCGGGCCCAACCCAGAGAAGGGGAGCGCGTGCTCGACATCGCCACCGGCGCGGGCGAGCCGGCGCTCAGCATCGCAAAGATGGTGGGGCCGTCGGGGAGCGTCCTCGGCATCGACCTCGCCGAGAAGATGATCGAGGTCGCGGCCGTCGAGGCCAAGGCGCGCGGCCTCCGCAACGCGACGTTCCGCGCGATGAACGCCGAGGCCCTCGACCTCCCGGCCAGCAGCTTCGACCTCGCGACGAGCCGCTTCGGTTTCCAGATCATCACCGAGCCCGACAAGGCCGCGGCCGAGGCGTTCCGCGTGCTCAAGCCCGGCGGCCGCATCGCCGTGTCCGTGTGGGGCCTGATGGAGCGCTGCCATGCGTTGCAGGTCATCGTGGGCCCGATGCTGGAGCACGCCGAGCCGGACGAGACCGGGTACCTTCCCACCCCCTACGAGATGGGCGGCCCTGGCGAGATGGCCGCGCTCCTCGAGCAGGCCGGCTTCCGCGACGCGCAGGAGCACCGCGCGATCCACGACTGGGTGTTCCGCAGCGAGGAGGAGTACTTCGACATGGTGCTCGCCGGCACGCCGCTGGGCCACTCGCTGCGCGAGGAGGAGCCTGCCGTGCAGGAGGAAGTGCTGCGCAAGGCGCGCGCGAACCTCCAGGCCTGGAAGCGGCCGGACGGCGAGGTGCGCGCGCCCAACGAGGTCGTGGTCGTCACGGCGACGAGGCCGCGCTGAT
Organism: Thermoplasmatota archaeon; assembly: GCA_036003985.1. GTDB lineage: Archaea > Thermoplasmatota > SW-10-69-26 > JACQPN01 > JAIVGT01 > JAIVGT01. Next base: position 4,903 of record DASYRW010000047.1, on the reverse strand, counting down.
CGGCGCGCCGCGCGCGTCAGAAAGCATAGCGCTTGCCGACGGCGCACGGGATCACGACGTCCTCGCCCAGCGCCGCCACCAGCGCTTGCACCGCGCGCCAGCCCGTGCAGTGGCCGGGGCCGACGCGCTTCAGGCCGAAGCCCGCCACGTCGGCGACGGTCTCGCGGATGATCTTCTCGGGGCCCGCGCCGGCCAAGTGCAGCCCGCCGAGGACGCCGTGGAGCGGGATGTCGGGGAAGGCCGCGCGGGCGTGGGTGAGCACGTTCACGATCCCCGCGTGCGAGCAGGCCGAGAGCACCACGAGGCCCTTGCCCTTCACGTGGAACGCCAGGAACCGCTCGTCCAGGAGGAGCGGATCGGGTTCCCAGGCTCCCGTGGCCTCGTCCCGGCGCAGGTGGTTCGGGAAGCCCTGCTAGTAGATGGTCACGCGGGGGATCTCGCCGCTCAGGAAGAACGCCCCGCCACCCAGGAGCTGCGGCGCGGACGCGGCGTGCACGCGGCCGCCCACGCCTTCGATCTGCGCTGGCGTCGGGACGTCCTGGAACGGCACGACCGCGCCGCTGGGCATGCGCATGCCGCGCCTCCGGAACATGCCGGGGTGCACGTGGACGGGCACCTCGCGACCGCTGGCCTTGCGGATGAGCTCGACCGCGCGGAGCAGGCCGCCGCTGTGGTCCCAGTGGCCGTGGGACAGGACCAGGGCCTCCGCGGCGCCGAGGTCTGCGTGCAGCTGGCGCGCGTTGCGCTCGAACGCGTAGCCCTCGGGGCCTGCGTCGAACAGGATCGTGCTCCGCCGGTCGCCGTGGTGCGCCGTCACGAGCAGCGAGAGGCCGTGGTGCGCGATGCCCATGTGCTCACCGGCCCACTCCTTCATGCCGCGCTCCACGAGCTGGGGGAGCTCCGCGCGCACGTCGGGCGGGTTCGTCGAGAGCGAGTCGGTCGCGTTGTCGACCACGACGAGGACGTCCGCGCGGTCGGCGGCGGCGAGGCGCTCCACGGGAGGATGCCGCAGGTCGGCCATCGGAAGCGCGGAGGGCCCTCGGGGGACATAGGCGCATCGGCCGGGCCTCCAAGCCGGGCGGATCGCGGGCGCCGCCGGAAAGTTCAATGCCGGGGCCCCCTTCGGCCCCGCCATGCGCGCGGCTCCGACGCTGCTGCTGCTCGCCCTCCTCGCTGCGGGCTGCACCGCGCCGCAGGCCGAGGTGCGCGCGCGGGCGGGGGACTTCGTCGTCCTCGACATCGTCCTGGCCGCACCCGAGGACGGTCGCGAGCTGCGCAACGACACAGGCGTCCACGCGGTGCTCCGCGACGAGGTTCCCGTGCGGCTGCCGGAGGGATGGGACCCCGCCACCACGGAAGCGCTGCCGCTGGGCCTCGCCGTGGCCCTCGAGGGCCTCCAGCCCGGCCAGCTGGCCAGTGGCCTGCTCGGGCCCGCCGACGCCTACGGCCAGCGCTCCGAGGAGCGCACCATCCGCGCGCCGCTGCAGGACGCGGTCCCGCGCGAGCTGCACCTGCCGGCTGGAGCAGCCATCCTGAAGAGCCAGCCGCCGCAGCTCACGTGGGCCAACCACACGTGGACCATCGAGCTGCTCGGCCAGGACGGCGCCGAGACGCGCGTGTGGCTCAACGAGACGCCCGCGCCTGGCACGCTCCTGGAGCTGCCGACCTACTGGAACGAGCACTACCAGCTCTGGCGCTCCGAGGTGACGGGCGGCAACGCGACCCACCTGCTCGTGGAGCACCGCCCCGGCGCGAGCCGGACCGTCGACGTGGGCGGCGTCGCGCACCGCGTTGGCGTGGAGGGCGCGGAGGCCGTCGCCGACGGCAACCATCCTCTGGCCGGGCGCTCGCTCCGGTTCCGCGTCGCGCTGCGCGAGGTGGTCTTCGCTGGTTCGAGCGCGTTCCCGCCCGCGGCCGAGGCGAAGCTCGTGGCCCTCGACGGCGCGCGCCTCAACGTGAGCGACCTTCGGGGCAAGCCCGTGCTCCTCGACTTCTTCGCGTCGTGGTGCGTCACGTGCAAGCAGCAGGCGCCGATCCTCGCGCGCGCCCGCGAGGCGTGGGGCGACCACCTGGCCATCGTGAGCGTCACCATCGACCCCACCGACACGCCCGAGCGCCTGCGCGCGTTCCAGACCGAGGCCGGGCGCGCGTCCCTGGGCGTCTGGGGCAGGACGCTCCCCGCGGATTGGACCTTCGCCTTCGACCCCACCGGCGAGGCGGCGCGCGGCTTCAGCGTGACGGGCATCCCGCGCGAGGTCGTGCTCGACGCCGACGGCCGCCTCCGCGCGACGAGCGTGGGCCTGCGCCCATGGGCTGACCTGCGGGGGGACCTCGCGCCGCTGCTAGGCGAGCCCTGACAGCGCGGCCTGTCGGGGGCGCGCGGGTTCGCCAGCAATTTATATTGTGCGCGGCCATGGCGCGATCGGGATGCACATGGAAGAGATCACCCGCTTGGCCAACCTCCCAGTCTACACCCGCGAGGGCCGCTTCGTGGGCAACGTGAAGAACCTCGTCCTCGACCTCCAGCACCGCCGCATCGACGGCTTGCTGATCGGGCGCACCAACCCCAACCTGGTCGAGGAGGGCCGGGACGTCAGCATCCCGTACCGCTGGGTGCAGAGCTTCGACGACATCCTGCTGCTGCGCCACTTCCCAGAGCGGATCGGTCCAGCCGTGCCCCAGACCGAGGGCGCGCCCGACACGCCCCCGACGGAGACGACGTTCGAGGCGGTCGACACGCCGCCCACGCCGCAGACCCGGCGCGTCGCGACCCGCCGCGCTTGAGCCGCGCGCAGGCCGGCAGGAATCCTGAGCCACGCCAGGCGCTCCCTCGTGCTTCTCGACGGCCCGTCGTTCCCGAGCGCTTTGCAACTTCCACGCGCTGCGAGGCCTCCGACAGCCAACCGCGCCAAGGGCCTTCGTCAAGTGCGCTACCGCTCGCCCCACATCGCGACCTCGCCCTTCTGCACCATGTCCTCGGCGGTGCGCACGAACTCGCGCGCCCAGCGGCCCAACAGGGCAGAAGCGGCGATCATGCCGCCAAGCAGGAGGCCGTCGACGAGGATCACGAGGACCGCCAGCGACGGCGCGAGCGCGTGGCCGACCCACAGCAGCGCGAACAGCAGCAAGTTGAGCGCGAGCAAGCCGAGGGCGAGCGCGCCCGGCAGGGCCTGGGGCAGCGGATCCTTCTCGTGGCTGCGGCGGTCGATGTCGCTGATGCGGGCGGCGTTGGTCGCGGCGCGCATCCAGTGGTTCCACTGCATGCGGAGATCGGTCTCGTAATGCTCGACGCGGCGCCGCGCGAGGACCATGCCCAGCGCGAGGCCTCCAACGCAGGCCATCAGGAAGAGCCCCCAGATGGGGCCATAGCCGGGATCATCGGCGAGCTCGGCGAGGAACGCTGCTGGCAGGGCCATGAGGGCCGCGAGCAGGGCGGTGCGGGTGGCGAGGCGCTGCTCCCGGCGCGCGACGCGCAGGAAGTTCTCCGAGATGCCGCGGGCCATGGCTGGACCTCTGGGCTCGCGCGCGGGGCGCGTGGCCTTCCGATCCCGGCGGACCGACAAAAGTGCATCGCAACGCGCCGCTTTACGCGACCTCGAGCACCAGCTCCAGCTCCACCGCGATGTCCAGGGGCAGCGACGCGACGCCCACGGCGGCGCGCGCGGGCAAGCCCTCCTCGCCCCACAGCTCGCGAAGGAGGTCGGTGGCGCCGTCGGCGACCTTCGGCTGATCGTAGAAGGCCGGCGCGCTGGCCACGTAGACGGTGGCCTTGACCGCGCGCTTCACGCGGTCGAGCGAGCCGAGGTGCTCGCGCGCGATGGCGAGGCTGTTGAGCGCGCAGAGCCGCGCTGCGTTGTAGCCCCGCGGCACGTTGACCTCCGCGCCGAGCTTGCCGCGCACCTCGACCTTGCCGTCGAGCATGGGGCCGGTGCCGGCGATGAACAGCAGGTTGCCGCTGCGGACCGCGGTGCGGTAGCTGGCCACGGGCTTCGGCGGCGCTGGCAGGTTCATGCCGAGCTGGCGGAGCTTGGCCTCGGGGTCCATGGGCGGACATGGGGCTGCGGCGCTTTGAGGGTTGGCCCGTCCCCTCGCTGCAAGCCTTCATGCGCCTCCGCGTCGCTCGCGCCGCATGCCTTCGCCGGTGGAGCAGGTCGGCCTCAAGGACATCGAGGACGCCGCGCGGCAGATCGAGGGCACGGCCTGGCGCACGCCGCTGCTCCCAGCAGGGCGCGACGAGGACGGCAAGCTCCTGCTGAAGATGGAGGCCCTGCAGCGGCTCGGCTCGTTCAAGATCCGCGGCGCGTGGAACCGCATGTCGCGCACGAGCCAGGAGGAGCGCGCGCAGGGCTTCGTGACGGTGAGCGCCGGGAACCATGGCCAAGCCGTCGCGTGGTGCGCGCGCAGGCTCGGCGCGCCGTGCACGGTGTGGGTCCCGGAGGGCGCGGTGCAGCGCAAGGTCGAGAGCATGCGCGCCATGGGCGCCGACGTGCGCGCGCTGCCCCACGAGCAGATCATGGACGCCATGCGGACCACGGAATTCCCGCACGATCCAGGCAAGACCTACATCCATCCCTTCGGCGACCCGCGCGTGTTCGCGGGCGCCGGGACCGTGGGCCTGGAGGTCGCGCAGGCCTTGCCGGGCGTGCGCACCGTGCTGATCCCCGTGGGCGGCGGCGGCCTCAGCGGCGGCAGCGCGACGGCGATCAAGGCACTCTGCCCCACGGCGCGCGTCTACGGCGTGCAGGCGGAGGGCGCGGATCCCCTGCCGCGCAGCTTTGAGACCGGCCAGGCCGAGGCCAGCGGGCCGCCGCGCACCTTCGCGGACGGCATGGCGGCGACGCGCGTCTTCGACTACATGTGGCCCGTGCTGCGCGAGCGCCTCGACGGCGCCATGCGCGTCAGC
>DASYRW010000046.1:0-9731 GCA_036003985.1 Thermoplasmatota archaeon | reverse complement strand
CCTTCAACGCCACGAACAACTGGTGGGGCAACGTCGGCGGTCCCGGCGCCGGCGGCGCGCGCATGGACGCCAGCGGCGACCATGCCCCGATCACGAGCCCCTTCGCCACGGCGTCCTTCGCGCTCGACCCCTGCGTGGCGTTCGAGCACGCGCCGGCCTCGCCCTTCGACTGGCAAACCGTGAGCTTCGACAGCGCGCGGGCCTTCGACCCCTCCGGCGAGCCCCTCAGCTACAGCTGGAACTTCAACGGCGAGGGCTCCAGCGCGACGGCGAGCCCGACGTTCAAGTTCCCCGACGGCGGCTCCAAGACGGTCACGCTCACCGTGACCACCGCGGGGGGCAAGACGGGCATCGTGAGCCAGACCTTCACGGTCCAGCACAGCAAGCCCTCGCCGGCCTTCACCTCGGGCAGCGGCTCGGAGCTGGACGACATCGCCTTCACCGACGCGAGCACGCACCCCAACACGCCCGTGGACGACCCGCCGACAGGCTGGACGTATAGCTGGAACTTCAACGGCGAAGGCTCGAGCAGCGCCCGCAGCCCCAGCTTCAACTTCGCCGACGGCGGGTCCAAGACGATCACGCTCACGGTCACCGACGACGACGGCCAGAGCAACAGCACATCGCGGGTCGTCAGCGTGGCCCACGTCGCGCCGGTGGCGTCGTTCAGCGTGAGCGGCGCTCGCGAGACCGACACGTACACGCTCACCGACACGAGCACGCACCCCAACGCGCCCGTGGACGGCATCACCACGCGCGCCTGGACGTGCAGCGATGGCTTCGCCTCCACCGCCGCGACGGTGAACCACAAGTTCCCCGACGGGCCGAGCGCGTGGTGCCAGCTGACCGTGGGCGACAACGACGGCATGACCGCGAAGCTGAACCGGACCTTCGACGTCGCGCACGTCGCGCCGAGCGCCGACTTCACCACGCCGGGCGGCTCGGAACTCGCAGCGATCCAGTTCACCGACGCGAGCACGCACGCCAACGCGCCCGTGGACGCGCCGCCCGCCGGATGGAGCTACAGCTGGGACTTCAATGGCGAGGGCGCGAGCACGGCGCGCAGCCCGAGCTTCGACTTCCTCGACGGCGGCGCGAAGAGCATCACGCTCACGGCGACGGACAACGACGGCCTCCAGAGCACCGCGTCCAAGACCGTGACCGTGGCGCACGCCGCGCCCCTCGCGTCGTTCACGTTCAGCCCCGCCAACCCCGACCCCGGCGAGCTGGTCACGTTCACGTCCACCAGCACGCACCCCAACGCGCCCGTGGACAGCATCGTGAGCTACGCGTGGGACTTCGATGGCCTCGGCGCCAGCAGCGACCCGAACCCGACCTTCACCTTCGCGGACCAGGCGCTCTACAACGTCACGCTGACCATCCTTGACGACGACGGCATCGTCGGGGAGCGCACGGTGCCCGTGCCCGTGGGCAACGAGCCGCCGGTCGCCGTGATCAGCATCAGCCCCGAGGCCCCCACCACGCTCGACACGGTGCACTTCGACGGCTCCGCGAGCAGCGACGCGGACGGGACCATCGTGAGCTACGCTTGGGACTTCGGCGACGGCACCACCGCGGACACGCCCACGGTGGACCACACGTACGACGACGGCGTCTACGTCGTGAGCCTGACCGTCACGGACGACCTCGGCGCGGCGACCACGGCCACGCAGACGCTCACGGTGCTGAACGTGCTCCCCGACGCGTCCTTCGACCTGACGCCGCCGAACCCCGTCGCGGGCTTCGAGGTGGCCTTCCACGACCACAGCAGCGACCCCGACGGCACGATCGAGGCCTGGGCGTGGGACTTCGGCGATGGCGCGACCAGCGCGGAGCCTAGCCCCACCCACACCTACGCGAGCGGCGGGGACTACACCGTGACGTTGGCGGTGACGGACGACGACGGCGGCGAGGGCCAGGAGGTGCGCACGATCCACGTGTGCGAGACCGGCATCGTGCTCGAGCCAGGCCACGAGCACGTGGAGCTGTGCACCGTCGCGACCTTGGACATGCTCCTCGCGCTCGTGCAGGCCGTGCTGGACCTGCTCGGCGCGCCCGAGGCTGGCCAGGACGCGCCGCTGCCGGCGCTGTGAGCCGCGCAACCTTCATGGCGGCCCTGAGCCTTGGCCGGCCGTGGCTCCGGGCGCGCGCATCGTGGACGTCGGCTCCAAGCCCATCCAGCAACGCGAAGCCGAAGCGCGCGGCCTGCTCACCTTGCAGCCCGCGACCCTCCAAGCCATCCGCGACGGCAAGGTCGCCAAGGGCGACGTCGTCGCCGTGGCCCAAGCCGCAGGCCTGCTGGCCGTGAAGCGCACGCCCGACCTGCTGCCGTTGTGCCACCCCATCCCGCTGGCGGGCGCCGAGGTGCACCTTGCGCTGCTCGAAGGCGCGATCGAGGCACGCTGCGTCGTGCGCGCCGCCCACACCACCGGGGTCGAGATGGACGCGCTCACCGGCTGCGCCGTCGCGCTGCTCACGGTCTGGGACATGGTCAAGAGCCTCGAGAAGGACGCGCGCGGCCAGTACCCCACCACGGCCCTGCAAGAGCTGCGCGTCGTGCGGAAGGTGAAGCAGTGAGCGTCCACGAGCACCGCGCCCACGCTCCCGCGCGCCTGGACGTGGCGGTCATCACCGTCAGCGACACGCGCACCGGCGCGACCGACGAGAGCGGCGCGCTCGTGCGCAAGCTGCTCGAGGAGCGGGGGCACCGCGTCGCGAGCGTGGCGGTGGTGCGGGACGAGCGCGACGAGATCGCGGCCGCGCTGCGCACCGCGCTCGCGGGCGCGGCCCAGGCGGTGGTGCTCAACGGCGGCACCGGCGTGAGCCCGCGCGACGTCACCATCGAGACCGTGGAGCCGATGCTCGACAAGGCCTTGCCCGGCTTCGGCGAATTGTTCCGGCACTTGAGCTTCCGCGAGATCGGCAGCGCGGCGATGCTCACGCGCGCGACCGCTGGCATCGCGGCCGGCAAGCCCGTCTTCGCGCTGCCGGGCTCGCCGGCGGCGGTCATGCTGGCGATGGAGCGCCTCGTGCTCCCCGAGCTGGGGCACGTGGCGGGCGAGGCGGTCAAGGGCTCGGGAAAACCTGGCGATCCGCTGCGCAAGGCCTAGCGGCGCCGGCGCCCCGCAACGAGCGCCACCGCGGCGCAGGCCACGGCCGCAAGCGCCAGCTCGGGCGCCGGCACGGCGCGCTTCCACTCCGAGCCGAGGCGGTCGACCTCCGAGCCGATCTGCTGGCCCACCTCGTCGAGGGCCGTCGGCGGCGCGGGCGCCTTGTACCGCGGGTCGAGGTCGGCCGGCAGGCCCGCTTCCTCGCGCACGGCCACGCTCATCGTCGCGTGGTAGCTCGCGCTCGGCGCGCCGATGGGCCGCGCGAGCAGGCGATACGTGCCGGGCTCGGGCGCGTCGGCGCGGCCGAGGATGACGCGCTCGCCGCCCTCGGTGGTGGTTTGGGTCCAGGGGCCGAGGGTGGTGGTGGGCCCCACGAGGTACACGCGGAACGCCGCCGTCGCGGGCGTCCACGCGAAGCGGAACGTCGCCGCCGTGGCGCCGACCTTGACGGGGAACGCGGCCTCGGCCGCGCCCTGGGGCTTGACCTGCGCGACGGGCTGCGTCTGCACGAGCTGGCCCGCGCCGCCGAGCAGGTTGCCCCGCGCTTCGTAGGTCTCGGTGCCGCCCGCGACGAGGATGTTGCCCAAGTCCTCGTCCATGCCCAGCGCGAGGCGCACCGCGTCCACCGCGTCGACCAGCCCGAAGCCGGTCTCGTCGTCCGGGCCCGGCGCGCCCAGGTCCACGGCGGACTCGCGGAGGATGTCGTGCACCTGCGCGGGGCTCAGGGAAGGGTTCGCCTGCAGCATGACCGCCGCGAGCCCCGCGACGTGGGGCGCTGCCTGCGAGGTCCCGCTCAGCTCGACGTACCGCGCCGCCTCGGCGCTCGCCGCCTGCGTCAAGCCGGGCAATTGCGAGGGGACGAGGGTCGGCGGCGTGATGAGCGGGCCCGCGCCCTCGGCGCTGCGCGCGCTCAGGATGCCCACGCCCGCCGCGACCACGTCGGGCTTGACCCAGTCCATCGCCTGGCCGACCTCGTCCACCACGGGCCCGCGGCCGCTGAAGCCCGCGAGGACGGCCGCGTCGTCCACGGCGCCGACGGTGATGACGTTGGGGTTCTGCCCCTCGAGGCTGATGGAGCTCGAGCCGGGACCATGGTTCCCAGCGCTGAACACCACCACGATGCCCTCCCTGACCAGCCGGTTCGAGGCCTGCACGAGGCTGTCCCCGGGGTCCCACGCGTTGGGGCTCTCGGCCCTGCCCCACGAGTTGGTGACGACGCGGATGTTGTACTGGTCCTTGTGCCGCAGCACCCAATCGAAGGCCTGCAGCGCGGTGGTGGTGGTGAAGGCGCGGCCGAAGTCCATGCCGACGAGGTTCGCGCCGGGCGCGACCCCGCGCAGCGCGCCGCCGCTGGCTTGGCCATTGCCGGCCACGATGCCCGCGACGTGCGTGCCGTGGCCGTCCGTGTCCACCTGCGTGGGCACCCACTGGCCATCGACGTACGCGACGTTGGCCACCACGCGGCCCTCGAGGTCGGGGTGGGTCACGTCGATGCCCGAGTCGAGCACGGCGACGCCCACGCCGCTGCCATCAAACCCCAAGTCGAGCAAGGGCGGACCGGCGCGGATGAGCCGCGTGCTCAGGTCGAGGGTCGGCTGGAGCGCGGCCTCGGGCTCCACGCGCGCCACCCACGATTGCGTGCGCAGCCACGCGACGTCCGCGGCCGTGCAATCGCACACCGCCGCGGGCAGAACGTCGAGCACGAGCGCGCCGTGCGAGAGCAAGACGGCGCGCTGGGCCTCCGTGGGCTCCGCGCGCAATTGCACGATGCTGCGCTCGGGCGCCTGCGCCATGGCGAGCCCCACCGCGGAGGGCAAGACGAGCAGGAGCACGAGCAGCCACGAGGCCCGCATGGCGCGCTTGGGTTCCCTGGCAAGTGCCTCAAGATTGTGGGATGGTCCCACGGCCAACCAGGCCCGACGGCGCGCGGGCCAAGCTGTGGATCGGACCTTCGGCCCTCAGGTCCGAAAAGCTGGGGGGGAGAGTCGAACTCCCTTGACCCAGATCTGCAGTCTGGTGCCTAACCGCTCGGCCACCCCAGCGGCCGAGCCACGCAAGGGCCGATGGCCCTTAAGCCTTTGGGCCTTTGGTTGCCGCGGTCCCTGGCGCGCTTTTCCCGCGCACGACGGTCACCGTGCGATCGCAGGTGCGGAGCACTTTCTCCGCGACGCTGCCGATGCCGTAGGGCAGCTTGTGCTCGTAGCTCATGTAGCCCAGCACGACCTGATCGACGTCGTGCTCCTTCGCGGCCGCGACGATCTCGTCGGCGGCGTCGCCCGCGCGCACCACGGGCACGACGAGCATGCCGCGCTTGCGGATGTCCGTCGCGACGGCCTCGAGCCGCTCGCGCGCGCTCTCCTGGAACTTGCCGGGCTGCAGCAGCTTGCTCATGTCGATGCCCGGCAGGATGAGCTCGGTGAGCGCGAAGTGGCGGAGCGTGGCCGGCACGACGGTGCACAGCAGGATCTTGCGGTTCTGCCCCGCGGCCAGGTCGACCGCGAAGTCGAGGGCGCGGCGGCTGGCCTCGCTGCCGTCGTAGGCCACGAGGATCGGGCCAGGCATGCGCGCGGCATGACAGCGCGAGCCCAAAAGGCCGGCGGTTCCGCGGCCCCCTGGGGCATGTTCGACGCCGCGCTCTGCCAGGGTGCGCAGGGTTAAGTAGGGGGCGGCCCCGTAAGCGACGCGACGCGCATGGCCGGCGACGACGACCTCACGATCCACGAGTTCAAGCCGACCAACCTCGCCGGCGCCACCATCATCGACGGCTTCCCCAGCGTTGGCTTGGTGAGCACGATCACGGCCAACTACCTGATCGATGTTCTGGAGCTGGAGCAGATCGGCATCATGGACTCGGAGCACTTCCCCACGGTCAGCATCGTTCGCAACGCCGTGCCCATGTATCCTGTCCGCATCTATGCTGGGAGTGGCGTGTGCATCTTCATCAGCGAGTTCCAGCCCGCGCCCAAGCTCATCCGCCCCATCGCGGAGAAGATCATGGCCTTCGCGCGCGCCAAGGGCTGCAAGACCATCATCAGCCCCGAAGGCCTCGTCGTCGAGGGCGAGGGCGCGGGCGAGGTGCACGTCTACGCGCTCGGCTCCACGGAGGAGACGCGCAAGACCCTCGAGAAGCACGGGCTCAACCAGTTCGCGAACGGCATCATCACCGGCGTGAGCGGCGTGCTGCTCAACCTCGGCAAGAAGCTGAACTTCAACACCATCTCGATCCTCGCCGAGGCGAACCCCAACTACCCCGACGCGCGCGCCGCGGCCAAGGTCATCGAGGTCATCGACACGCTCCTCGAGGACGTCACCATCGACGTCAAGCCCCTCTACAGCGAGGCCGAGAACATCGAGCGCACCCTGCGCATGATGCAGAAGCAGGCCGCCACCACCGAGGGCAAGCGCGAGTTCCAGCCGCCGATGTACGGCTGAGCGCGCAACCCGGAGGATGCGCTGGATTCTTATGCGCGCCCAGAGGTAGCCGCGGCCATGCGGGCAGGCTTCGTGGTGGCGCTGCTCGTCGGCGCCGCGACCTTGGCGGGCTGCACGAACGCGGGCTTCTCGGGCAACGCGGGCACCTATGGCGGTCCCAACGGCGGCGCCAGCGTGTCCAACAACCCCGGCACGTTCGGGTACAGCGGCGGCGTCGCGGACAAGAGCGGCGCGGAACGGTACACGTGGACCAATGGCTCCCCGACGGCGCAGGTGAGCTGGAGCGGCGGCGGGAGCGGCTCGCTCAGCGTGGTGCTCGAGGACGCCGCCGGCAAGGAGGTGTTCCGCCAGACCTTCCGCGGCTCGGGCGGCGCCAGCGGCGCGCAGCGGTCAGCGCCGGGCGTGCCCGGCTCGTGGCACATCAAGCTCACGTTCTCGGACTACAGCGGCGGCCTCGCGCTCTCGATCCAGAGCGGCTGAGCGAACCTCGCGTGTCATGGAGGGTCCGCGGCGCCGATGCCTCGCGAGCGCGCCCCAGCGGATTCATGACCGGCCAGCGCGTTCCTGCGCCGATGAAGTACGCCGAGCTGGTCGAGGCCTACGAGGCCATCGAGGCCACGAGCAAGCGCCTCGAGATGACCGGCCTGCTGCTCGACCTGCTGCGCAAGGCCCCGGCGAAGGGCATCCACCAGGTCGTGTACCTCACGCAGGGCCAGCTCGCGGCGAGCTTCGAGGGCGTGGAGCTGGGGCTCGCGGAGAAGCTGGTCATCAAGGGCCTCGCGCAAGCCAGCGGCAGCGGCGAGGACCGCGTCACGAAGCTCTACAAGGAGCGCGGCGACCTCGGGGAAGCGGCGCAGGAATTGCTGGGCAAGCGCCGGCAGCGCACGCTGATCGGCGGCGACGGCGCGCCGTTGACCGTCGGCGAGGTGTTCGAGCATTTCCTGCGCATCGCCGAGGCGCAGGGCTCCGGCTCGCAGGAGCGGAAGCTGCAGCTGCTCCACGAGATGCTCGCGCGGGCCTCGCCGAAGGAGGCGCGCTTCCTCGTGCGCGCGGTCACGGGCAAGCTGCGGCTCGGCGTCGCGGACATGACGATCCTCGACGCGCTCGCCCTCATGGCCGCGTTCCCCAAGGACCCGCGTGCGCGCCCTGTCAGCGAGATGACCGAGGAGGAGCGCACCGAGTACCAAGGGGCCAAGGCGAAACTCGAGCGCGCGTACAACACGAGCAGCGACCTCGGCGCGGTGGCGCGCGCGGTGCGGTCCTCGGGCCTGGAGGGGCTGCGCCACCTGCAGTTGAAGCCGGGCGTGCCCGTCCGGCCGATGCTCGCGGAGCGGCTGAGCACCGCGGAGGAGATCGTGGCCAAGATGGGCGGGCCGTGCGCGGTGGAGTACAAGTACGACGGCCTGCGCCTCCAAGCCCACATCACGCCCAAGGCGCTGCGCTTCTTCTCGCGGCGGCTCGAGGACATGACACCGCAATTCCCCGACGTCGCGGAAGCGCTGCGCAAGGCCTTCAAGGGGGAACGTTGCATCGTCGAGGGCGAGGCCGTCGTCGTGGACGCGGCCGGCGATCTGCTGCCCTTCAGCGAGGTGACCCACCGCCGCGGCCGCAAGCACGGCCTCGACGAGGCCGTGGAGAAATACCCCGTCGCGATCCTGCTCTTCGACCTCCTCCACCTCGACGGCGAGGACTTCACTTCCAAGCTCCTGGGCGAGCGCCGCGCCGCGCTCGAGAAGGCGTTCAAAGCGAGCGACCGCGTGCGGTTCAGCGACTACAAGGTCGTGAAGACCGCAGCGCAGCTTGAGAAGTTCTTCGAGGAGGCCGTCGCGGAGGGGGGCGAGGGCACCCTGGCGAAGAGCCTCGGGCCGGATTCGGTCTATCGCGCGGGCGCGCGGGGCTGGCAGTGGATCAAGCTCAAGCGCGACTACCGCGCCGAGCTGAGCGACTCGCTGGACCTGGTCGTCGTGGGCGCGCTCATGGGCCGCGGCCGCCGCGCGGGGTGGTACGGCGCGCTCCTGATGGCGGCCTACAACGAGGACGACGATGCCTTCGAGACCGTGTGCAAACTCGGGACTGGGTTCAGCGACGAGCTGCTCAAGGAGTTGCCGAAGAAGCTCAAGAAGCACCAGCGTGCGCAGCGCCACGCGCGCGTCCGCAGCGCGATCGAGGCGGACGTGTGGTTCACGCCCGCGGAGGTGCTGGAGGTGCGCGGCGCGGAGCTCACGCTGAGCCCCGTGCACACGGCCGCCTTCGGGCGCGTGCGCGAGGGGGCGGGCATCGCGCTGCGGTTCCCGCGCTTCACGGGGCAGTGGCGCGCCGACAAGGCGCCGGAAAACGCGACGACGATCGCGGAGTTGCTGGAGATGCACCAGAAGCAGCGGCGCGCGCCGGCCGTTCCCGGCGACCAAGCATGAGCAGTTGCCAAAGGGGGGCGTAGGCTAGGAGCCAATCGTTAAATACGCTCCCTCCGATGCGGACCGTCGCTCAGTCCGCCGTATAAAAGGCTCCGGGTACGCCCGATCATCCAGAAAGCATATAAGGCGCAGGGATGGGTGAAGGGACGGGCAACAACGCAGCCGCAACGCGGGCTGGCAGCGGGGAAGCGGCAGGCTGAGGCGCAGGGGACGACGATGGACGCACCCACCCTGGCGAGGGCCAGCATCGACAGGTCCTTCTACGCGGTGCTCAAGCTCCACGTGTTCCAGAACGCGCACGAAGTGTTCCTGCGCAGCTTCAGCGGCCGCAACGGGCACGCGGTGCAGGATGCGAAGCCCACGATGGGCAGGTTCACGGCGCGCAAGGCCGACTTCCTCTTCGTGCCGCGCAACGGCAACGCGCTGAAGTGCAGCGCGGACTTCTTCGGCTTCACCTCCCACAAGGTTCGAGAGAAGCTCCAGCAGCTCGAGGCTGCTGGGGTCGTGGTGCTCGAGGGCCGCGGGCTGCGCGACGCGTACACCTACCGCTGGGTCGCCCCGCTGCGGCTCCACGAGCTGTGCAGCTTCATGGTGCTGTCGCGCGCGACGCGCGACGACCTCAGCGTCAACATCGAGCTCGCGCGCATCTACGACGCGGCGGGGGCTGGGACCTTCGCCTTCGCGGATTTCGTGCGCGGCTACCAGCAAGCGCACGGCGAGGAGTACAACGCCAGCCGCTGGGGCGCGCGGCGGTACGAGCGCATCCGCAGCAGCA
>DASYRW010000045.1:0-3666 GCA_036003985.1 Thermoplasmatota archaeon | reverse complement strand
GAACTTCGGCGACCCGACGATCCCCGAGCGCATGTGGGAGCTGCAGGAGAGCGCGCGCGGCCTCGGCGACGCGGCACGGGCCTGGGATGTGCCCTTCGCATCGGGCAATGTCTCGCTGTACAACGAGAGCCCCCACGCGGCCGTGCCCCCGACGCCCTCCCTGCTGGGGGTGGGGATCGTCGAGGACCTGCGGCGCTGCCAGACCTCGGACCTCAAGAAGGCTGGCTCCACGCTGTACATCGTGGGCCCCGAGGCCGTCGGCATGGCGGGCTCGCTCTACTACGAGGTCGCCGGCGCGGCGAGCGCGAAGCTGCCCAAGGTCGACGTGGCCCTGGCGCCGCGCGCGAGCCGCGCCGTCGCGGCGGCGGTGCAGAAGAAGCTGTGCCTCGCGGTCCACGACCTCAGCGAGGGCGGCCTCGCCGTCGCGGCCGCCGAGATGGCGCTGGGCGGCGACGTGGGCTGCATGCTCCAGGTGCCGGACGACCGGGCCAGCGCGCTGCGCGCGCAGGCAGGGTTGGGGCTCAAACCCGACGAGTGGCTCTTCAGCGAGGCGCCCACGCGCTGGCTGGTCGAGGCCGCGAACCCCGGCAAGCTGGAGAAGCACCTCACCGAGGCGGGCGTGCCCTTCGCGGCCGTCGGCAAGGTCGGCGGCAAGGCGATCGTGGCCAAGAAGGGCAAGGCCACGGTCCTCGAGCTCGAGCTGAAGGAGGCGCGCAAGCTCTTCGACGGCGCCCTCAAGGGGGTGCTCGCGTGAAGCGCGAGGCGGTCAAGGTGGCCATCGTGCGCATGGAAGGCAGCAACTGCGAGGAGGAGCTGCACCGCTGCTTCGCCGCGCTGGGCGCGAGGCCCGAGCTGGTGCACCTCAACCAATTGACAGGCCGCGCGGAGAAGCGCGACCGGCGCAGCCTCGAGGACTACCACGTGCTGATGTTCCCCGGGGGCTTCAGCGCGGGCGACTACATCCGGGCTGGAGCGATCTTCGCGGCGCGGATGAAGGCGTCGATCGGCAAGGATGTGGAGAAGTTCGTCGAGGCCGGCAAGCCCGTCGGCGGCTTCTGCAACGGCTTCCAGATCATGGTGGAGATGGGGCTGCTGCCGGCGTTGGAGGGTATCAGCGCTCACCCAGAGGCAGCCCTGCACGTGAACGACAGCGGGCACTACGAGTGCCGGCCGACGCTGCTGAAGCACACGAGCAAGGGCGCCTTCACGGCCAAGATCCCGAAGAACAAGGTGCTGGCGATCCCGAGCGCCCACGCCGAGGGCAAGCTGATGTTCCCCAAGGGCCAAGAGGGCCGGATGGTGCGCAAGCTCGAGGAGAACGGGCAGATCGCCTTCCGGTACGTGGACCCCGAGGGCAGCACCGAGGCGGGCTACCCGTGGAACCCCAACGGCTCGCCGGGCAACATCGCGGGGCTCACCAACCCCGAGGGCACGTTGCTGGGGCTCATGCCCCACCCCGAGCGCGCCTTCTGGCGGTGGCAGCATGCCGACTGGACGCGCGCCGGCAAGGCCGACGGCCCCGGCGACGGCCAAGCGCTGTTCGAGAGCGTGCTCGCGCACGTGGAGAAGAAGTTCTGATGCCCGCGGAGCTGCGCGCCGACCACGTCTGGCTGCCAGATGAAGGCGAGGCGTCGCGGCTGTACAACAAGGGCGCCTTCGGCTTGCCCCAGCCCCAGGGAGCGCTCCAGCTCGACCTGCTCGAAGCTGCGCACTTGGTCGAGGACGGCAAGCTCGACGTGCAGCGCAGCGGCGCGGCCGTGCCGCTGCAGGAGCTGCTGGCGCTCGGCACGCGCCTCGACGCGGCCTTCGAGACGCGCTGGCTCGCGTACCGCGACCTGCGCAAGCGGGGCTACATCGTCAAGGCCGGCGCGCCGCCGGAGCGCCCTGATTTCCACGTCTACCCACGCGGCGGCTTCCCCGGCCGCACGCCCTCGAGCCACGAGGTGCGCGCCGTCGGCGAGCGCGGCACCTTCGACCTCGACGCGCTGCTGCGCGACGCGGCCGAGGCGCAGAAGTTCGGCAAGCGCCTGCTCCTCGCCATCGTGGACGAGGAGGGGGACATCACCTACTACGACGCCAACGCGCGCGAGCCGCGCGGGGACGCTGCCCCCAGGGAGCGCGACCTCAAGGGCCAGGAAGCCCAGGTGCTGCGCGACCGCGCCGTGGTGTGGTCCCCGGCCTTGGGCGCGGCGCTGCACGGGCAAGAATTCCTCGGCCGCCCGATGGGCGACGCGTTGCAGCTGTCCTTGACCGAAGCGCTGTGGCTCGCCGAGGAGCGCGGGCTCGCGCTCCGCGATGCAGCCTCGGGCAAGGCCATGGGCGCAAGCGACCTCGCCGCGCGCGCCGCGAAGCTCCAGCGCGAGTTCGCCCTGCGCTATGCTGCCTACAGGGCCCTGCGCGCGCGCGGGCTCGTGGTCAAGACCGGCTTCAAGTACGGCACCCACTTCCGCGCGTACACGGGCAACCCGGCGAAGGGCCACGCCGAGTTCCTCGTGCATGCGCTGCCCGAGGCCTTCACGTGCCCCTGGCCCGACATCGCGGGCGTCGTGCGGCTGGCGCACAGCGTGCGCAAGACGCTGCTCTTCGTCAGCGGCGACCGCGTCCTTGCCCTGGAGCGCGCGCGGCCGTGACGGCGCGGACGACGAAGCCTTCATAGCGCGACGGGCGCGTCGGGGAGCGTGGCGCTCCTGCCGTACCACGTGCCGGGGCTGCTCTTTGCGGTCCTGGAATGGGGCGTGGCCGTCGCGCTCCTCGCGCTCAACCCGCGCCACCGCGGGTCGCGCGCCTTCGCGCTGCTGGTCACGCTGCGCGGCATGACCACCTCGCTGGTCATGCTCGGCGGTCAAGGGGTGCCGCCGGTGCTCGACGACCCCGCGCAGGTGGAGCTCGCGCGGCGCCTCTTCCCCTACGCCGCCATGTCCCTCTTCCCTGCGACGCTGTACTTCCTCGCGGTCTACCTGCGGGCTCCAGGAGGAGCGCGGCGCGCCGGTTGGCTCGCCCCGCTCGCGCTCGCCTTGGCGGGCGCGCAGGAAGCCCTGTACCTGCTGGACCACAGCCTCTGGTTCGGGGCAGGGACGGCCGCCGTGCCGGTCGGCCCCCTCACGGCGCTCGTCCCGCTGAACCGCGCCGGCTACGTCGTCGCCGCGATCCTGTTCCTCCGCGAGGCCCGTCGGGCGCCGGCCGGCCCGCGGCGGTCCGCGTTCCTCGCCATGAGCGCGGGGTTCGGGATCTTCCCCCTGGTCGGGCTGTTGGCCTTCGGCGCTTTCGGGGTCGTGGCGGGGCGGCCCCCGGCGTTCCTGGCGGCCTACGCGGTCGCGGCGGGCCTCGCGGCTGGGCTGCTCGCGCGGCTCGCGCGGAGCGCGCTGGCCGACGCCGATGCCGGGCTGCGGCGCGCGGCGCGGAGGTACCTCGTTGCCCTGGCGCTCTTCGCCGCGACGTTGCTGCCGGTCGCCGGCCTTCCGCCCGGGACCGACCGCGAGACAACCCTCACCCTCCTGAGCGGCCTCTGGCTGCTGCCCCAGCCGCTGCTCTGTGCCTACGCCCTGCTGCGCCACCAGCTCTTCGACATCGACCTCAAGGTCAAGTGGACCATCAAGCAGAGCACCGTCGCGGGCATGTTCATCGGCGTGTTCTTCATCGTCAGCGAGGGCGCGCAGCAGGTCTTCA
>DASYRW010000044.1:0-12152 GCA_036003985.1 Thermoplasmatota archaeon | reverse complement strand
GTCCGCACCCTCGGCACGCCATTCGTCCGGGCGGTGCCGCTCCTCCTCGCGCGCGACGGCGCGCGCGAGCCACCCGGCCTGCGGCGGCGCTCGCTGCTGCTGGTGAGCGCCGCGTTCGCGCTACCCCTCGCGTACGTGATCTGGCTGAATGGGCTGTGGGTCGCGGGCGGCGGCAATGTGTACCCGGGATTCGCGGGGGCGGCCCTGAACTTCACGTACGTCGCGAATGTCGCGCTGACCCTCGCGACGGCCGGATTCGCAGCCCACCAGGCGCTCCGATCGCCCGACGAGGAGCTGCGGCGCTGGTTCCGCGGGATGACCGCCGCGCTCGTTCTGGTGGTGGTCTCGGTGGCCATCGTTGCCCTCGCCGCACCCGAGGACCTCCGGCGCGCGCCGCCGCCCTTCTTCGCGGGCCTGGTCGCGTTCGTGTTCGGGCTCTGGCTCCTCGTGCGCGACCAGGCGCTGGTCTATGCGCTGCTCCGCACCCAGCTCTTCGACATCGACGTCAAGGTGCGCTGGACCATCAAGCAGAGCACCGTCGCGGGCGTGTTCATCGGCGTGTTCTTCATCGTGAGCGAGGCCGCGCAGCAGGTCCTTTCGACCACCGTCGGCCCGGTGATCGGGATCGTCGCGGCCGGCGCGCTCCTCTTCGCGCTCGCGCCGCTGCAACACGCGGCCGAGCGCGTCGCGAGCGCGGCGGTGCCGGGCGCGAAGGCAGCGGGCGACATGACCACAGACGAGCGCCGCCGCGCGTACCTCGACGCGGCGCGCTTGGCCTGGGCCGACGGCAGCATCAGCAAGGACGAGCGCGCGATGCTGGAGCAGTTCCGCGCGTCGCTGGGGATCGCGGAGCAGGAAGCGTACCGCATCGAGCGCGAGGCTGCGAAGGGGGGCGCGTGAATGGCGCCATGGACCGCGGGGCTGGCGCTCGACGTCGCCTCGGGGCTCGCCATGCTCCTGCTGGGCGCGCTCGTGCTGCGCGTGCGCCCGCGGCGGCGTGCCAACCTGGCCCTCGCGGGCTTCGCCTTCGCGATGGGGGGCGCCATCGTGGTGGCGCGCGCGGACATCCTACTCGACGCGGCCGGCCTGCTGCTCTACCCTGCCTTCGCGCTGGTGCTCGCCGCGGGCGCGCCGCTGATGCTGCTCGCGGCCTGGGCGCCGCGGCCCCTGCCTCGCAGCCAGCGCTGGCTCCTGATGCCCGCGGCGGCCATCGGAGGCGTGTACCTGGCGTGGTCGTTCGCAACTCTCACGAACCCCGCGAACACGTTCCGCACGCCGCTGAGCACGCTCGTGTTCGCGGGCAACACCGTCGCGAGCTTCACCTACTTTGCGGCCAGCGGCCTGCTCGCGCTCAGGTTCGCCACCGCCTCGGAGCCCGCGCTGCGCCGGCAACTGGCTTACCTCGGCGCCGCCGCGCTCGCGTACCCCGCGCTCTTCGTGGGCCTCTTTGCTCGGACGCTCAATGCGGACGTGGCCCCGCTCCTGCTCGTCGTGGCGGTGTGGGTCGCGAACCTGCGCGCTCCTCCTGCCGAGGCGCGAGCGGCGCGGAACGTGCTGCTTTTCGCTGCGTCGCTCGTGCTGCTAGGCATCGCCTTCCGGCTGGCGTTCGGGAGCAGCCTCGTGGGCGGCACGGGCCTGGGACGCATGGCCACGCTCGCGGTATTCGCGTACGCGCTGATGCGCCACCAGCTCCTCGACCTCGACCTCAAGGTCAAGTGGACGATCAAGCAGAGCACGGTCGCGGGCGTGTTCATCGGCGTGTTCTTCATCGTGAGCGAGGGCGCGCAGCAGATCTTCGCCTCGACGGCAGGCCCTGTGGTGGGCATCGTGGCTGCTGGCGCGCTGCTGTTCGCGCTCACGCCTCTGCAGCACGCGGCGGAGCGCGTCGCGAGCGCGGCGGTGCCGGGCGCCAAGCCCGTCGCGGCCATGAGCGGCGCGGACCGCGCGCGGCTCTACCGCGAGCAGGCGCGCTTCATGTGGCAAGATGGCCAGCTCAGCGAAGACGAGCGCCGCGCGCTCCTGCACTTGCGGGACCAGCTCGGCTTGAGCCGCGACGAGGCCGCGCGGCTGGAGGAAGAGGCGCTGGGCGAGCGCGCACGGGCGGCGTAGAAAACTACAAGCCCCGCGCCGACTCCTACCCGTCGATGGACTCCACTTCGCGCCAGGAAGCCTTCGTGCAGCGCCTCCGCGGCCGCGGGGTGCAGGAGCGCTTCGCCCACCTGGCGTACTACGAAGGAGAGCCGCCGGGCCAAAGCCTGCGGGTGGGCATCGAGCTCAGCGAGGCGGCGGAGCGCACGCGCCGGCGCGGGGCTTGACATGGAGCTGCCCCCCTCGGCTCTGGGCGTGCTCCGGCGGGTCGTCGAGTCGCTTGAAGCTGCGGGCTTCGAGACCATGCTGGTCGGCGGGCTCGCGACGTTCGCATGGGGCGAGCCGCGGACGACGCGCGACCTCGATGTGGCCGTGCGTCTCGCTGGCCGCGGCGCGACCGACGTCGCCCGCGCCCTCAACCGCGTCGGGGCCGAGCCGCAGGGGCCGTTCAGCACGGACTTCGGACCGCGCTTCATCCTGCCCTTCAAGGACGGGCTCCCCGTGGACGTGTTCCTCGCCGACGAATTCCAGGCGGACGAGTTCGCGCGGCGGCGGCGCGTGACGACGGGTGACGCGACGTTCTGGGTCCTCAGCCCCGAGGATCTCGTCGCGAGCAAGTTGCGCAGCGCGGAGCGCTTTCCCGACGAGCGCGCGAAGGATCTCGCCGACGCTGCTGGCGTCCTGTTCAAGCAGTGGGCCAACCTCGACCATGCCCTCGTGCGCGCCCTTGCAGAGCGCACGGGGCTCAGCGCGCGGTTCGACGCGCTCGCCGCCGAGGTTCGCGAGGCGCGGCGCCGCGCCGGCCTTCCAGCGTAGCGGCGAAGAGTCCCTCGTACACCCTGCGGTGGAACCAGTGCGGCGCCTCCTCGCGGCCCGCGGCGAAGCGCCCGCGCGGCGCGAGCGCGCTGCGCACGCCGCGCGCGACTTGGGCCAGGGCCTCGACGTCCTCGTCGTCGACCTCGCGCATCTTCCAGCGCGCGTCGCGCTCCCTGTGCTTCGCCGCGTCCGCAACGTAGTGGTACCAGTGGAACCGCGTGCGCTGCGGCTGCCCCGGCACAGGATTGTAGACGTTCACCGACATTCCCCAAGGATAGAGGTTGAGCGTGAGGTTCGGCCACACGAACCACCACAGCGCGAAGACGCGTTTGCTCTTGTGCTGCAGGCGCGGGGGCATCGCGCGCGGGTCGAAGCCGTCGGCAGGGTCGCGCGCCCAGGCCCACTGCAGCACGCTCCACGTCCCGACTTCGGTGCGGTAGCTGGCCATGTCCACCGCGTCCGCGAGGCCGTGGGGTTTGCGGTGCACGTACGGGATGTGCAAGCTGTCCAAGTAGTTCCACGCGTGCTGCTTCCAGTTGCCCTCGAGGTCGCGCACCTCACCGGCCATGGGCGCGCGCGGCCAGCCCTCGACACCCATTGCGGCCGTGGTTGCTGCGACGTCCGCGAACACCTCCTCGAAGGGCGCGGCCGGCGCGCCGAGCGCGATGAAGGGCTTGCCCGCCCACGCCGCGACGCTCACGGCTTGCAGGTGGTCGCAATCGCGGGGGAAGCCGGGCGCCTTCTCGAAGCCCGGCTGCGCGAGGAAGCGGCCGTCGAGGTCGAACTGCCGGCCGTGCTGCGGACAGGTGAGGGTGCGCTCCCGCTCGGGGCCTTGCACGAGCGTGTGCCACGCGTGCGTGCACACGTTGGGAAAGCAGCGCAGCGTGCCCTTCCAGTCGCGCACCAGGAAGAGGGGTTTCTCCAGGACTTGCGCCGGCGCCCGCGCGCCGCGCCGCGCCACGAGGTCCGCGAGGGAGCGTCCGTCGGCGCGCTGCTCCTCCGCCGCGCGCTCGGGCACCATCAGCCAGCTCGACGCGAAGATCGTGGCCAGCTCGCGCTCCAGCACCTCGGGGTCGATGAAGGCGCGCGCGGGCAGCGTCTCGGCGCGCGCGATGTCCGCCGCGACGAGGAAGTCCTTCGCGTCCAGCATGGGCGAGGCGCGAACGGGGCGGCGCGCCTTAGCCTTTCCCCGCCGCGCGCCCAGGGAGCCCAGGCAAGGGTCTTGGGCGGCGCGCCGATGGACCCGCATGCGCACCCTGCCGCTGCTGATCCTCGCGCTGCTGACCGCGCCCCTGGCCGCGACCGCCCTCGAGGCCTCGCCGCCCGCGCTGGCGCCGGCCCCGCCGGGCACCCAGGGCCCGTGCGTGCCCGTGGTCGGCTGCACGAACCTGCCGTACGTCGTGGACGAGAGCGGCGACACCATGACCGGATCGCTCGCGCTGGGCAGCAACGCGCTCGTGTTCCAGGGCGGCTCGCTCTCCGCGGCCTCGCAGCTGCGCTTCGGGAGCAACGCGGTCTGTCTCGCGAACGTGCCGCCCGCCGGCTGCGCCGACATCACCTCCGTCACCGCGGGCAGCGGGCTGACCGGCGGCGCCACGAGCGGCGACGCGGCCCTCGCGGTCAACACCGCCGCGATCCAGAGCCGCGTCGCGGGCACGTGCACGGGCGGCGCGACCATCCGCGCCATCAACCAGGACGGCACCGTGGCCTGCCAGGCCAACGCGGGCGGCACCGTCACGAGCGTGGCCAGCGGCGCGGGCCTCACCGGCGGGCCCATCACCACCTCGGGAACCCTCAGCATCGCCACCGGGGGCGTGACGAGCGCGATGCTCGCCGATGGCGCCGAGGCCGCCGCCGCGGCCGTGGACCTCGCGCCGGTGGGCGGTGTGTTCATCGGGACCTCGCCCTCGAAGCTCGACGGTTTCCGCGTCACCGTGCCCGGGCCTGGGCAGTTGCTGGTGGTCGCGAGCGTCGAGGTCGTGATGGACTGCGACGCGGTGATCCCCGACGTGTCGGTGGTGGTGGCGGCGAACAACGGCAACTTCAACGTCATCACGCAGACCTCGAAGTCCAAGACCTGCAGCTACCAGCTCGGCCTGTGCACGGTCTCCGCGACCCTCACCACGGCCGCGTGCGGCAGCGCGCTGCACAAGACCGGCACGCAGGACGCGGACACCTTCGAGCTGCGCGACCAGAACCAGGAGACCACCCTCGTGCGCGTGATCCCCGTCACCGCCGCGGGCACCGTGGACCTGTTCCTCAACGGCCAGCTCGACGACCCGCTCGCCGCGACCGTGCTCCGCAGCTCCGCGTCGGTGGTGTTCACGCCGCGCGCGCTGACCATCGCCAAGATCTGAGCGCAGGCTTCAAGGTCCAGCCCGCGGCTGCCGCGCCGTGGCCGCGCTGCGCCGCGAGCTGGGCACCTTCAGCGCGACCAGCATCGTCGTCGGCGGCATCATCGGTTCTGGGATCTTCTTCGGCCCGCAGGAGATCGCGGCGCTGCAGCCCTACGGGCTCACGATCCTGCTCGTGTGGCTCGTCGCCGGGCTCATCAGCTTGCTCGGCGCGCTGAGCGTCGCGGAGTTGGGTGCGATGCTGCCGCGCTCGGGGGGCTTCTACGTCTATCTGAGGGAGGCCTACGGCCCGCTGCCCGCGTTCCTCACGGGCTGGGCCACGCTGATCGTCAGCGACGGCCTCGCGGCGGTGGTCGTGGTGTTCGGCACGTTCGCCAACTTCGCCGCGCCGGTCCCGGGCGGGGCACCGGCGTGGGCGGTGCTCCTGGTCGCAGCGCTCACCGTCCCGAACCTGCTGGGCATCAAGCGCGGCGCGGGCGTGCAGAACGCGTCCACGATCCTCAAGGTCACCGCCCTCGGCGCGCTGGTGCTCGTCGGCCTCCTCGCGGGCGCGCGGGCCCGGGGCTTGGACCCGCTGCTGCCGCCGGGAGGGCTGGGTCCAGGCTTGGCGGGCGTGTTCACCATCGCGCTGCTGCCGGCGCTCTTCGCCTACGACGGGTGGTTCTACGCGGCGCGCGTCGCCGAGGAGGTGCGCGACCCTGGCCGCGCGCTGCCCCGCGCGCTGCTGCTCGGCACGGCCCTGGTCACGGTCGTGTACATGGCGGTGAACCTGGTGTACGTGGGGGTGCTCGGGCCGCAGGGCCTGGCGCAGGTGGCGCAGGGCCAAGGCGCCGCCGTCGCGGGCCAGGAGAGCCCCGCGCTGGCCGTGGCTAGCTCGGTGCTGGGCCCCGCCGCGGTCACGCTGGTCGTCGCGGGCGTGCTCGTCAGCACCGCCGGCGCGTCCAACACGTCGATGCTCACGGCGCCGCGCATCTTCTTCGCCATGGCGCGCGACGGCGTGTTCTTCGCGCGCTTCGCGCGCATCCATCCCCGATGGGGCACGCCGCACGTGGCGATCCTCTTCCACGCGGCGGTCACGATGCTCCTCGCCGCGACGGGCACCTTCGTGCAGCTCATCCTCATCAGCACCGTCGCGACGTTCCTCTTCAGCGCCCTCGCCGTCGGGGCCGTGATCAAGCTGCGCCGCGAGCGCCCCGACGCGCCGCGGCCCTACAAGGTTCCAGGCTACCCGTGGGTGCCCCTGGCGTTCATCGCGCTCGCGCTGGTGTTCCTCGCGGCCGCCGCGGTGGCGCAGCCCCTCGTCACGGGAGCGTTCCTGCTGCTGCTCGCGGCCGGCGTGCCGCTGTGCTGGGCCTTCCAGCGCCGCGCGCCGCGGCGCGAAGTCGTGCTGGCCGATCGTGCCTGAGCCGGCCCGCGAGGGCCTGCCGACGCGGCCGGCTCGAACCTCGGGCACAATGCTCTTATCTTCCGGAAGGTGGTGCGCGCCCGTGGCCGCGCTGCGCCGCGAGCTGGGCCTGTTCAGCGCCACGGCCCTCATCGTCGGCAGCATCGTGGGCAGCGGGATCTTCTTCGGCCCCCAGAACGTCGCCGTCCTCGCGCCCTTCGGGCTCACCATCATGCTGGTGTGGCTCGTCGCGGGCGTGCTCTCGCTGCTGGGCGCGCTGTGCATCGCGGAGCTGGGCGCGGCCATGCCCCAAAGCGGGGGGCAGTACGTGTACATCCGCCGCGCCTTCGGCGACCTTCCAGCCTTCCTCAACGGCTGGACCTCGCTCTTCGCCGGCAAGGGCGCCGCCGTCGCGGCCGTGTCGGTGGCCTTCGGCACGTTCCTGCAGCTGATCGCGCCGTGGCCCCTCGGGCCGCCAGGCTACGCGGTCGCGCTGATCGCGGCCCTCACCCTGGCCAACCTGGTGGGCGTGCGCCAGGCCTCGCTCGTGCAGAACAGCGCGACCGTGCTGAAGGTGCTGGGCATCGGCGCGGTCATCCTCCTCGGCATGACGGCCGGCGCGCGGGGCCGCGGCTTCGAGCCCCTCCTGCCCCTGGATGGCTTGCAAGGCTCGATCCTCGCGGCCTTCGGGGTCGCGCTGGTCCCGGCTCTGTTCGCCTACGACGGCTGGTACTTCAGCGCGCAGGTCGCCGAGGAAGTGCGCGACCCGGGCCGCACGCTGCCGCGCAGCATCGTGCTCGGCATGGCGGTGGTCATGGTGCTGTACCTCGCGATCAACTACGTCTACGCGGGCGTGCTGGGCCCGCAGGGCCTCGCGTCCGTCGGCACCGCCGAGGGCGCGGCCATCGCAGACCGCCACAGCCCCGCGGTCGCGGTCGCGAGCCTGCTGCTCGGCCCTGCTGGGGTCGCGCTCGTCGTCGCGGCCGTGCTGGTGAGCACCTTCGGCACCGCCAACGGCATCACGCTCACCGGCCCGCGCATCAGCTACGCCATGGCGCGCGACGGCCTCTTCTTCCAGCGCTTCGCGCGCCTCCACCCGCGCTGGCGCACACCCGCGACCGCCATCGTGGCCCAAGGCGCCATCGGCATCGCCTTGGCCGCGAGCGGCACCTTCGCGCAGCTGATCCTGCTCGATGTCGTCCACACGTTCCTGTTCAGCGGCCTCGCCGTCGTGGCGCTGCTGCGGCTGCGGCGCACCGAGCCCTCCTTGCCCAGGCCGTACCGCGTGCCCCTCTACCCGCTCGTGCCGCTGCTGTTCATCGGTCTGAGCATCGTGCTGCTCACGGCCAGCGTCGTCGCGGAGCCGCTGCTGACGGGCGGGTTCCTGCTCTACCTCGCGCTGGGCGTGCCGCTGTACGTGTGGTTCGAGGCGCGCAAGCCGCGCGGGCGGCGCGAGGTCGTGCTGGGCGACCTGCCCTAGCGCGTGCCCGACTCCTCGGGGGCCGCCGCGACGCGGTAGGTGGGCACGTCGCCCGTGCCCAGCGATTTCTCCACGCGGACGGCGAACTCGAAGGTCACGCTGCCGCCGCGCGGCACCTCGAAGTCGGTCTCGATGGCCAAGGCCTCGACCACCACGCCGACCTGGGTGCCATCGACGAGGTAGCCGCGGAACGTCGCGCCCGTGGGCGGGATGAGGGTCACGCGCTGGTAGGTGTCGGAGCGCACCTCGCCAGCGAACATCGGCACCGGCCTGCCGGACGCGGCGGCCTCGACCAGCTCGACGCGGTCCGTGGTGGCCTCCTGGTCCTCGGGGTTCAGCGTGCGCGCCTTGATGCGCACCTTCTCGAAGGTCAGGTTGATCGAGCGGAACTCGTCGATGGCGCCGCCGTCGCTCACCACCAGTTCGACCGCGAGGGTGCCGCGGCGCTCGAGGCAGCCCGCGAGGCTGGCGGTCAGGAGCAGCATCGCGGTCACGGCCCAAAGCCCGCGGCGCATCGGGGCCGGCACGGCGGGGCCAGCCCTAAAAGGCACCGAAAGGCCGCGGCAGCCGGCGGCCCCGACGCGCGCGTCGCGAACGCCGCGGCAAGCCCGCGCCCGGGGGCCGCAAGCATCATAAAGGGGGAGCGCCTTGCCACGCCTCGCCCTTTAAGAGGGGAGCGTTCGCCCCATGCCCCACAGCAACGTCGCCACGAAGACCAACCCGGCCCTCGTGGCCCTCATCCACGACCTCAAGAAGCGCGCGCTGGAGCAGCAGGCCCCGGTGTGGCGCGACGTGGCCGTGCGGCTCGCGAAGCCCACCCGGCAGCACGCCGCGGTGAACCTGAGCCGGCTCGAGCGGAACCTGGCCCAGGGCGAGACCGCGCTCGTGCCCGGCAAGGTGCTCGCGGCGGGGGCGATCACGAAGCCCGTCACGATCGCCGCGTGGGCGTTCAGCGAGGGTGCGCGCGCCAAGGTCCAGGAGGCGGGCGGGCACTGCCTGACCATCCCCGAACTGGCGGCGAAGAACCCCAAGGGCTCGAAGGTGCGCATCATCGGGTGACTCCATGGCCACGATCATCGACGCGAACGGAGCGGTCATGGGCCGGCTCGCCAGCCATGTCGCCAAGCGCCTCCTCGAGGGCGAGAGCATCGTCATCGTCAACGCCGAGAAGTGCCTCATCACCGGCAGCCGCGACAGCATCCTCGCGGACTACAAGAACAAGCGCGCGCGCGGCACGCAGCGCTTCGGGCCGTACTTCCCCCGCGTGCCCCACCTCATCGTCAAGCGCGCGGTGCGCGGCATGATCCCCTACCAGACCCCGCGCGGCCGCGACGCCTTCCGCCGGCTGCGCGTCGAGATCGGCGTTCCGGCTGGGTACGCGAAGCAGCCCCTCGTGAAGGTCGAGGGGGCCATGAAGAGCGTGGCGATCTCCATGACCATCGGGCAGCTCAGCAAGGACCTCGGCGCCAAGGTCCGCACCCAGCCCAAGGCGGTGAGCAAGTGAAGATCGTCAGCACGAGCGGCAAGCGCAAGACGGCCGTGGCGCGCGCGAACGTGCGCAAGGGCGAGGGCCGCGTGCGGATCAACAACGTGCCCCTCGAGATCGTGACGCCGGAGCTGTGCCGCCAGAAGATGCAGGAGCCCCTCATCCTCGTCGGGGAAGGCGAGGCCGGCAAGGTGGACATCGACGTCAGCGTGCGCGGCGGCGGCGTCATGGGGCAGGCGGATGCTGTCCGCACCGCCATCGCGCGGGGCCTCGTGGAGTTCCTGGAGGACCAGGAGCTCAAGAAGCGCCTCTTGGCCTTGGACCGCTCGCTGATGGTGAGCGACATCCGCCGCAAGGAGCCCAAGCACCCCATGGGCCGCGGCGCGCGCAAGAAGTGGCAGAAGTCGTACAGGTGATGGCCCCATGATGATCCCCGTGCGCTGCTTCACGTGCGGCCGCGTCGTCGCGAGCGACTGGGAGCAGTTCGCCGAGCGGTACCGCCGCGGCGAGAGCCCCAAGGCCATCCTCGACGCGCTCGGCGTCGAGCGATACTGCTGCCGGCGCATGATCGTGGCCCACGTCGACCTGATCGACGAGGTCGCGCCGTTCACCTGAGCCTCATCGCCGGGTCATCCCCGGCGCAGCGAAAGGGTCCATGGGGTAGCCTGGTATCCTACGTGCTTGGGGTGCACGCGACGCCGGTTCAAATCCGGCTGGACCCATCTCGTTCTCGAGCGACTGCGCCACCACGCAGTCGCGCCCGCGGCCGTCGCCCTCGCCGCGCACGTTGACCGCGGCGACCGCGTAGCAGTACACCTGCCCGGCCGCGACGTTGGCGTCCGCGAACGTCGTGGTTGAGCGCGCGGTCCCCCGGGGCTGGCAGCGCGGGCAGCAGCAGCGCTGCGACAACGAGCGCCGCCGTCGGGCGCAGGCTCGACGGTCGCCTTCGGGCGCGCAGCGGTCCCCGCGTCGACAAGATCGGATCCCCGACGCGCCGGAGCGGCCGAGACGGCGACCCGAGACCGGCCACGCGCGCGTTGCGCGCCGCGAGGGGGCTCGTGGGCGGGGCGCAAGTGTGTGGGAGACTCCGCGCCCCGCCCACGCCGCGCAGGCAGCCACGCATGGGACCTTGAGCAACCGGTGAAGTTCGCTGGCTGGTTGCGCTCGCCCAGCCGCGGCGTTTCGAGGCGCGACAGTCGCCAGCTTGAACCTGTGGTGAACTTCCTCGGATGCGGCCAAGCTCCCAAGCAAACAGCTTTCCTCCCTCGGAGAGGTGCGCGGCGCGTGGGGCAGGCCGGGCACCGCGCGAGGGGGCCGCGACGCGGCCGGCGGGGGATCGTGGCGGTCGTTCTGCTCAGCGCGCTCGCTGCGGCGGGCGCAAGCGCCGCCGCGCCGTGGACGCCGGACGGCAAGGCCGCCGCGGCCGTGGGGACACTGACCGACCGGCTCGCGAAACTGTTCGACGGGGGCCCCCCGGGGATGCCGTCGCCGCTGCCGGAACCGCCCCATGACGGTTTGGTGGACGCCGACGACCCGCCATGGTGCGTCCTGGAGGGCGCCCCCTGCCCCATCAGCTGGGATCCGGGCGATGCCTCCGACATGGGGGACGACGCGGTGTTCATCACCTATTGGACGGGCGCCCAGGGCGCACCGCCCGCGCTGCCCTTCGCGCCCTTGGAGCCACCGCGCCTCGAACCGCCGCCCTCGACATCCACCCCGCCCGGACTCGGGCTCGACGCGTGCGCCTGGGCCAGCTGCGCTGCGCCCGCCGCGCTGCGCGCCGATGCGGATGGCGATGCAGCCCTCGCCGAGGCTGCGCGCCAGCTCGCGGGCGCCGTCCGGCCGGGAGCGCTGGGGCCGTGGCGCGGCGAGCGCAGCCTCGCGGTGCCTCCCTGGCAAGAACTGCTGCCGGCGCTCCATCTCCAGGCGGGCCTCGGGTCGCCCGCCACCCCTGCGTCGGTGGTGCCGCCCGCGCCGCGCCCGTCGCTCGCCGCCCCCGGGAGCGCGCCGGCCCTCGGCGACACGCGCGCCCTTGCGGACGTCCCGCGACCGCTGGCGGAGATTGCGCAGCCGGGGGTGCTCGCGATCGCTGAGGGCGTGCCCACCGAGAGCGTCGCGGCCGTCGCGCCCACCGCAGCGTTGCGGAGCATCCTCGCGTCCGCGGCCGCGCCGCAGGGGCTGCTGGCCGCGGTTGCGATCGGCGCGTCCCTCGCGTTGGCGTGGGGGTTGTACACGCGCGTCACCGCCCACCGCGCGCTGGAGCAGCGCACGCGGCGCCGCATCTTCGACGCCGTGCAGGCCAACCCCGGCCTGCGCGTCGGCACGCTGCGCTCGATGCTCGGCTTGAGCTACCCGGTGCTGGAGCGCCACGTGCGCCTGCTGCTCCACTTCGGCATCCTCGAGGCCCACGGCCCCGGGCAGCGGCGCCTCTTCGTCGCGGGCGCGCTGCCACCCAAAGCCCGCGCAGCCTCCATCGCGGCCTCGGCGCCGCGCGCGCGGCTCGTGCTGGGGCATCTGCGCGCTCATGGGGGCTGCACGCTGGCC
>DASYRW010000043.1:0-2881 GCA_036003985.1 Thermoplasmatota archaeon | reverse complement strand
CAGCGCAGGCAGCTCGCGCAGCGCGGGCAGCGCAGCTTGCGTGGCCGCGAGCAGCAGGCGCTGGCCCTCGACGAGCTTGGTCCAGTCCACGGGCGCGTCGAGAAGGTCGTTGCCCCAGTCCCGGTCGAGGAGGTCGGACGGCGCGTTGGCGTAGGCCTCGCGCACGAGGCGCGCGTCCTCCAGATGAGCCGCGAGCAGCAGACCGAGGGCGTCGCGCTGCGGCGCCGGGAGGGCGTCGTAGGCGGCGAGGACCGATGCGTCGGCCGCGTCCGCCAGCAGCCCTGCTTCCTCGAGCACGCCGCGGACGCCTTCGCTCGGGAGCATCGGGGCCGGCAGGAGCACCGCGCCGAGCGGTGCGTGGGGCACGACCAAGGCCGCGGGCGCGAGGAAGTCCTCCCACCGCGCGGGTGGCGCCTCGGCCAGGGCCATGAGCAGGGCCGGCGGCTGCGGCACCGCGGCGTCGAGCGGTTCGGCTGCGAGCAGCCCTGCGGCGGACGGCATCGCGACGAGCAACCCCAGGAGTGCGACGGTGCGGCGCATGGCCTCCCTCTCCCTGCGGTGCCGCCAGCCGGGGCGGGCGCGATAAGGGTTGTCTGGGGGGCGTGGTTAGCGCGCGAGCGCCCGTCGTCGCGGGGCCGACCCCGAGCAACCTTCATGTAGAAGCGCTTGGCTACGGCTCCCCGCCATGGCCCCGCCTCCACCCCCGACGAGCACGGGCACCCGCGCCTGGCTCTGGGGCCGCTGGCGCACCGAGCGCCGGCGCGCCGACGACCTTCTGCACCGCGCGCAATGGCTGCAGGCGGAGCTGGAGAACGTGCGCAAGCAGGCCGAGCGCGACCGCGCGCAAGCGGGCGAGCGGGCCGCCGAGCGCGTCGTCACGCGCTTGCTCCCCGTTCTCGACAGCCTCGAGGCAGCGGCGGCCGCGGACCCCGGCTTGGCCCTCGTGGGCCGCGAGCTGGAGCGCGCGCTGGCGGAGGAGGGCCTCGCGCCCATCCGCGCGCTGGGCCAAGCGTTCGACCCGCGGCTCCACGACGCCGCGCAGCGCGATGCGCGCGCGTGCCGCGACGGCGAAGTCCCAGGCCTGGTGGTGGACGCGGAGCTGCGGCGCGGCTGGACGCTGCGCGGACGCGTCGTGCGGCCCGCGATGGTGCGCGTCGTGGAACGCATCCCGGCTGCGGCCTCCCAAGGCGAGGCCCCGCCTCGCGAAGGAGCGTAGCAACATGGCGAAGATCATCGGCATCGACCTGGGCACGAGCAACAGCGCCGCTGGCGTCATGGTGGGCGGCCGGCCAGCGATCATCCCCAGCGCGGAGGGCACGAGCCTCGGCGGCAAGGCCTTCCCCAGCGTGGTGGCCTTCACGAAGGACGGCCAGCTGCTCGTCGGAGAGCCGGCGCGGCGGCAGGCCGTGACCAACCCCGAGGGCACGGTGCTCGCCGCGAAGCGCCGCATGGGCACGACGCACCACTACCGCATCCACGGCAAGGACTCCACCCCCCAGCAGATCAGCGCCTTCCTGCTGCAGAAGATCAAGCGGGACGCGGAGGCGTTCCTGGGCGAGGAGGTGGCCAAGGCCGTGATCACGGTCCCGGCCTACTTCAACGACAACCAGCGCCAGGCGACCAAGGACGCGGGCGAGATCGCGGGCCTCGAGGTCGTGCGCATCATCAACGAGCCCACCGCGGCGGCCTTGGCGTACGGCCTCGACAAGCGGGCCGACACGCGCATCCTCGTCTTCGACCTCGGCGGCGGCACCCTCGACGTGACCATCCTCGAGCTGGGCCAGGGCGTCTTCGAGGTCAAGTCCACGAGCGGCGACACCGCCCTCGGCGGCACGGACATGGACGCCGCGCTGCTCGAGTGGGCCATGGCCCAGTTCCAGGCCAAGGAGGGCGTGGACCTCCGCCGCGACGCGACCGCCGTCGCGCGCGTGCGGGACGCGGTGGAGCGCGCGAAGATTGAGCTCTCCACGACGGTGAGCACGGAGGTCAACGTTCCCTACCTGCACAACGACAGCAAAGGCCCGCGCCACCTCCAGGTGCAGCTGAGCCGCGCGACGCTCGAGGAAATTGTGCGCCCCATCGTCGAGCGCTGCCGCAAGCCGGTGGAGCAGGCCCTCGCCGACGCGAAGCTCGCGGCGCGCGACATCGAGCACGTCATCCTCGTCGGCGGCCCGACGCGCATGCCGCTCGTGCAGCAGTTCGTGGAGCAGGCCCTGGGCCGCAAGCCGGAGCGCGGCGTGGACCCCATGGAGTGCGTCGCCATGGGCGCGGCCATTCAAGCAGGCGTGCTCGCGGGTGAGGTGAAGGACCTCCTCTTGCTGGATGTGACGCCCCTCAGCCTGGGCATCGAGACCCTCGGCGGGGTGAGCACGAAGCTCATCGAGCGCAACACCACGATTCCCACCAAGAAGAGCCAGGTCTTCAGCACGGCCGCGGACTTCCAGACGACCGTGACGGTCCATGTCCTGCAGGGCGAGCGCGCCATGGCCAAGGACAACATCTCGCTGGGGCGCTTCGACCTGGCTGGGCTTCCGCCAGCCCCGCGGGGCGTGCCGCAGATCGAAGTAGCCTTCGACATCGACGCCAACGGCATCCTCACGGTCCATGCCAGGGACCTCGCGACGCAGAAGCAGCAGAGCCTGACCATCAAGGCCCCTCACCGCCTCGACGAGGCCGAGAAGCAAGCCATGATCCAGGACGCCGAGCGCTTCGCCGAGGAGGACGCGCGCCGCCGCGAGGTGGTGGAGGCGCGCAATGCGGCGGACGCCGCCATCTACCAGGCCGAGCGCACCATGGTGGAGCTCGCGGACAAGATCGCGAAGGACGACCACGAGCGCGTGGACCGCGCGGTGAGGGACCTCAAGGCGCTGCTCGCGAGGGA
>DASYRW010000042.1:0-17339 GCA_036003985.1 Thermoplasmatota archaeon | reverse complement strand
CGACACGCCCGCGGCCCTGCGCGCGGCGGTCGCGCGCGGACCGTGGGACCTCGTGCTGTGCGATTGGGTCATGCCGCGCTTCAGCGCGCCCGCCGCGCTGGCGCTGCTGCGCGAGCTGGCCTGCGACGCGCCGGTCATCATCACCTCCGGCGCCGTCAGCGAGGCCACCGCCGTCGAGGCGATGCGCGCCGGTGCCGCGGACTGCGTGGGCAAGCAGAACCTCGCCCGCCTCAACCCCGCGGTGGACCGCGAGCTGCGCGAGGCCGCGGCGCGCCGCGCGCAGCACGAGGCGGTGCGGCAGGTCGAGGAGCTGCGCGCCAAGGGGCGCGAGACCGACCGCATGGTGAGCGCGGCCACCCACGAGCTGCGCAGCCCGCTGGGCCCCATCAAGCTCGAGCTGTACATGCTGCTGCAGGGCAAGTTCGGCGACCTCAACGCCGAGCAGCGCCAAGCGGCGCAGATCGTGGACCGCAGCGCGCGCCAGCTCGAGGCGCTGATCCACGACCTCTTCGACGTCACGCGCATGCAGGCTGGCCAGCTGCTCGTCCAGCCCGCGCCCATCGACCTCGCCGCGGTCGCGCGCGAGGGCGTCGCGGCGATGCAGGGCCCCGCCAGCGAGGCCGGCATCGCGCTGTCGCTCGACGCGCCCGTGCCGGCGCCGGTGCTCGCCGACCCGCTGCGCATGGGGCAGGTGCTGCGCAACTTCGTCGGCAACGCGCTCAAGTTCACGCCCGCGGGCGGCGCGATCCGGGTGCGCGTCGCGGCGGCGGGCGAGCGGGTCCAGCTCCTCGTCACCGACACCGGCCTAGGCCTGCGCGCGGAGGACCTCGGCCGGCTCTTCCAGCCCTTCAGCCAGGTCGCCAACCCGCTCCACCAGAAGCACAGCGGCGCGGGCCTCGGGCTGTCCATCAGCAAAGGCATCGCGGACCAGCACGGCGGGCGCGTGTGGGCCGCGAGCGACGGCCCTGGCCACGGATCGACGTTCGGGTTCGAGCTGCCCCGAAGGCAGGGCTAATGCTCGAGGTCCTTCCCGGCGCGCCAGGCGTGCTCGAAGAGGAAGGCCTGCGCGCTGACGAAGTCGGGCGCGTCGCTCCACACGGCCACGTCGCCCTCCGCGCCGACGCGCTTGCTGGGGTCGTGCACCATCCAGAACAGCACCTCGCGGCCGTCCACGACGGCGCCCCGCACGCGCCGGTCGGTGGGCACGTAGCGCAGGACGAGCCTGGCAGGTCGTGGCCTCGCGGCGGCCAGCGTCTCGCCCGGCGGGCCGGACAGCAACGCGCGGGTCGCGATGCCGTCGAGGGCGCGGCGGGCGGTGAGGTCGGCCAGGTTCGGCAAGTCCAGCAGGCCCGAGCTGCCCCGGGGGTGGAGGTCGAGGAGGTCGATGCCGCGGCGCGCTTCCTGCACCATGCGCTCGGCGGCGCGCGTGGCCTCGAGCCGGCCCTGGAGGATGCGGAAGGTGCCCTTGGGCGACAAGGGGATGGCCGACACGCGGAGGGCGGCGAGGCCCTCGAGGATGCGCGGCTGCGCGCGCGCGATGCGCTCCCAAGCCTCCTCCTGGGCTCCGTACACCTGTCCGAACAGCTTCTCCGCCGGCGCCGCGTCGAACCGCGTCGGGCGGCTGAGCGACGCCGACACGAAGCCACGGGCCACGAGGCCTTGCAGGACGCGGTACGCCTCGGGCCGGCGGATCCGGACCCCTTGCGCGACGTCGCTGGCCTTGCTCGGCCCGGCTTGCGTCAAGTAGAGGTAGATGGACGCCTCGGCCGCGGAAAGGCCGAGGAGCCCGAGGGCTTCCGAAAGTTCCGCAGTGCTGATGGGCAATCGCACCGCCAAGTCACGGTGCATACGCCGTCGAAAGGACGTAAGCATTTCGAACGACTCATGGTCGGCGGGGGCCCGTGACCTTGGAAGCGAACGAACCTGCAACTTCGACGAGCCGCCAAGACGGCGAGCCTCCGCGGACGCTCAAATCTGCGCGCTCCCTTGTCCTGATTGTCGAGGACAATCCGGTCACCCGGAAGCACCTCCGTGTCGTTCTCGAGGACGCCGGCTTCCGCGTCGAGGAGGCCAGCGACGGCGAGCGCGCGCTCGCCATGGTGCAGGCTTCCCTTCCCGACCTGGTCCTCCAGGACCTCCGGCTGCCCGGCGTTCCGGGGCTGGAGTTGCTCCGGCGCCTGCGCGGGCTCCCGGGCGGCGACCGGCTCCCCGTTGTCGCGTGCTCCGGCGACCTGTCGGCGCTGCAGGCTGCACAGGATCCGGGATCGCGCTTCGACGGCGTCGTGGTCAAACCCATCGACGGCGAGCAGCTCCTCCGGACCGTGGACGCGGCCCTGCGCGCCATGTCTGCGGGGAGCCGACAAACGCCCCGTCCGCCGTCTGCGCCAGCCGAGGAGTCATGAGTAGGAGCCGCCAAGTGTGCTTGCCATGGCTGAGGTCCTCCCGGCGGAAGCGCGCTTCCTGGTGGTCGATGACGACCCGGACGACCGCTTCCTGCTCACGCGCGCCCTCACCGAAGCCGGCGCGCTGCTGGCCAACATCACCGAAGCCAACAGCGGTGAGGCCGCGCTCCGCGCCCTTCAAGACGCTGAGTTCGACGCCGTCCTCACCGACCAGCGCATGCCGGGCCTGGGTGGCGTGGAGCTGCTCGCGAAGCTGCGCGACAGCCAGCGCCGCACGTTGCGCATCCTCGTGACGGGCCACAACGACCTCCGCGTCGCGGTCGAGGCGGTCAACATCGGCAAGGCGCACGCGTACGTGCCGAAGTCCAGCGATCTCCGGGCGCTCATGCCGCTGCTGGCGGCCCTCCTGCGCGCCCAGTCTGCCGAGGCCCAGCGCGACGCCGCCTTCGCCCGCGCGCTCGGCTCGCTGCGTGCACGGCTCGACCGCGGGCGGAGCGGGACCAATTAAGGACGCGGCGCAGCCGTCGGTTTGTCCAGCGTTTCCGTCAATGTGACGGCTCATCGGGCGCTCCCAGGGGGAGTGTCCGTGCGGCGCAACGCAACGCGAGCTTATGGCCAACGCGCGACCCAGGAGGGTTCGTCACGGTGCCTGCATGGCTGTCACCTCGAAGGATGCCCGGGAAGCCTGGCAGCTCTACGGCGAGCGCCCCGCGGTGGACACCGCGCAGCGGCGCCCCCTGAAGGTCACGCTGCCCTCCCACCTCCACATCAAGCTGCACGCGATGAAGCTCTACCGCGGCCGCAGCATCAGCGACACCATCGAGGCCGCGCTCGACTTCTATTTCGAGCAGCTGCGCGGCCGCGATGCGAAGCCAGACCCCTGACGCGCCCGGCCGGCACCACGCCCGCGAGGGGGCGAGGTTGTGACCAAACGGAACCGGCGAGCGTCCCTCCAGAGGTGTTGATGGCCCGGGACCCCATGGCTCCGCTGGGAGCGTTGCTTGCTTGGTCCGCGTGCTGTTCGTCGATGACCACGGGGCCCACGCCAACTGGCGACGGCCGCGCTGCGCGGCCGCGAGGGGCTCGAGCTGGCGGGCAAGGGCATGCGCGACCTCCTCCTGCAGGATTTGATCATGCCGCGCACCGACGGCCTGCAGCCGGTGCAGCAACTCCGCGCGCTGCCCCGGGGCAAGCGCATCCCGATCCTCGCTTGCTCGGGCGACCTGAGCGGCATCGAGGAGGCCCGCGAGCGCGAGGTGGGCTTCACCGGCTACCTGATCGAGCCTGTGGACCCCATACGCCTGCTGCAGGCGCTGCACCACGACCTGGGCTGAGGCGTCGGCTGAGCGCCGTTGTCTGTCCCCCCGGGCAAGGACAGCAACAGCCACCGCGCGGGGACAGACGCCTGCTCATCACCTCGGCCCGCCGACATGGGCTGGATGGCACGCGCGGCGTTCGTGGCAGCGGGGCTCGTGGCCGTCGTGGCCGTCTCGCTCGCCGCGGCGGGCTTCGTGCTCGCGCACGGCGCGGCCCTCGCTGAGCCGCTCACCAGCCTCGCCGATCTCGCGCCGCGCGCCCTCGCGCTGGGCGCCGACCGGACGTGCCCCGCGCGCCTCGCGCCGCAGCCTGGGGTCGTGCGGCTGACCCTGGTTCCCGAGGACGCTGCCCAGGCCGCGGCCCTGGATCCCGCGGCCCTCGCGCGCTACCTGCAGGACCGGATGGGGCGCGCGTTCGACGTTCGCGTGGCTGCGTCGGGCGATGAGGCCGCGTACCGCGCCGCGGTGGCCCAGGCGCACGGCGAGCTTCTCGTGTTCCTCCCCCATGGCGCGCTCGGCGTGCTGCAGACCAACGAGGGCCCGGTGAACGCCGCCGGCTACGCCATGCCCGGCACGCCGTGCGCGCGCGTGAGCTTCTATCCCTCTGTGGCCGTGACGTGCGAGGTCGGCGGCCAGCCCGTCGCGGTCGAGCCGGTGTTCCCGCGCATCGCGCATGAGGTCGGCCACCTGCTCGGGCTGGGCCACACCGCGCAAGGCATCATGGGCAAGGGCGCGTACCGGCCGTGCACGGCGGACACGTTCGATGCCGCCCAGCGCGCGGCGATGCGAGCCTGGGGCGTCTGAGCCCGTTCAAGGCGGCATCAGGCTTCGGTCGAGCGCGCGGTCCGCGCGGAAGCCTGCGGGAACCGTGTCGCGGCCCTCCATGATCATGCCGCGCAGCCACGCCGAGCAGACGAGCGCGTACCCAAGCCCATGGCCGGTGAACCCGACCGCGGTCAGCAGGCCCGGCTCGCCCGGCACCTCGCCCACGAGCGGGAAGCCGTCCACGCTGAAGTCCATGATGCCGGCCCAGCGGTGCGTCACGTGCGCGCGCACGCCGGGGAAGTTGTCCGAGAGGAAGCGGTCCAGCGCTGCCTGCACGCGCGCGTTCAGCGCCTCGTCGAGCCCGTGCTCCTCGCCGCGCGCGCGGGGACGCTGGCCGCCGAGGATCAGCCGGCCCTCGTGCAGGCGCCAGTACTCGTAGCCCTCGTTGGCGTAGACGGGCCCCGGCACCTTCGGGGCGGTCGCCAGCGGCGCGGTCGCGAGGACCTGGCCGCGGACGGGCACGATCTTGTCCGCGAACCAGCCATGCAGGGAGGGCGCGAGCGCATTGGCTGCGATGACCACCCGCGGCGCGCGCACCGAGAAGCCCTCGCCCTGCAGGAGCCAGCCCTCGCCCGCGCGCGCGAGCCGCTGCACGGGGCTGCCCTCGTGGATCGCCACGCCCCGCTCCTCGGCGTGGGCGGCGAGGCCGCGCACGAAGCGCGCGGGGTGGATCTGGCCATCGCCCGGCCGGAAGAGCGCGCCGTGCCTGCCGGGCGGGCCGAGCAGCTCTTCACTCTCCTTCGGTTCGATCCAGCGGAAGTCGAAGCCGTCCTGCGCCAGCATGCGCGCGCTCGCGCGCTGCTGCTCGGCCTCGGCTTCGCTCGCCGCCGCGCACCAGCTGCCGGGGCGCGCGAAGCTGCAGTCGAGGGCCAAGTCCTCGACGAGCGACACGATGCGCGCGCGGTTGTCCTCGTTGACCTTCCAGACCGTGCGCGTGCGTTCATGGCCCGCCCGACGGCACAGCGATGCGTAGGGCTCGGCGAGGCTCGTGATGACGAAGCCCGCGTTGCGCCCGCTCGCGCGGCCCGCGACCACGCCGCCCTCGAGGACGCGCACGCGGAGCCCCTGGCCGCTCAGGTCGAAGGCCAAGCTGATGCCCATGAGGCCGCCGCCCACGATGGCCACGTCGCAGCCGTGATCGCCGCGCAGGGGCGCACGCGGCGTGTACGGCGCGTCGAGCCACAGCGAGGGCGGAGCGTCCACGCGTTGCCGAGGCGCCGCGGGGGCAAAGCCGTTTCGCCCGCTCCGGCCCCACGGGAGCGGGCGCGCGGCGCGCCGCGACGCGGTGTCTGTCCGCGCGAGGCGAACGCGCGCACTTGGCCTTGCCGCGACCACGTGGGGTTGATGCCCCGCCATCCGCTTTCGGAGCGCAGGTGCCTCGTCGTGGACGACCGCGCCGACGAACGGGCGTCCCTCGTGGACTTCCTGGTGGCCCTCGGTGTGCCGCGCTCTCACGTCGCCGAGGCGGCCTGCGCCGAGGACGCGCAGCGTGTGCTCGCCGGGCAGCCCGGCTTCGACGTCCTCGTCAGCGACCACCGCATGCCAGGCATGCGCGGCACGCAGCTCCTGGCCTGGGCGCGGCTCCAGTCCCCGCGCACGATCCGCGTGCTGGTCACCGGCTGGGACGAACGGCTCGTCGGCTACGACGCATTCACCGCCGGCGGCGCGGACGCCGTCCTCGCCAAGCCCGTGGATCCCGCGCGGCTCGAAGCGGCGCTGCGTCTGGCCCTCGACGCGCGGCACCCGCCGGCCCGGCGGTGGCTGTTGGGCCGGGCGCGCGTCTGAGGATCGGCCTGGGCAAAGGTCAAAGCCCCGCGCGCCCTTGCCGCGGCGATGCCGACGCCCGCCCCCGCCCCGCCCGCGCGCGAGGTGCCCTTCGGCGAGGTGCCCACCGGCGACCTCCACGCGGGGCTGACCGAGGACTTCAAGCGCTGGGCCCTCGAGGCCTGCACGCCCCAGAGCTTGGTGCTCGACGCAGGCTGCGGCGAGGGCCGCGTGGCGTTCTTCCTCGCGCCGCACGCGAAGCGCGTCGTCGCCGTCGACAAGGACGCCAAGGCCATCGAGGCCGGGAAGCAGCGCGCGCGTCAGCTCGGCTTGGCGAACGTGGAGTTCCACGGCGTCGACGCCGAGCGCGGCCCGCTCGCGCCCCTCGTGCCCGGCGGCGCCGAGCTCGTGGTGGCGAACCTGTTCCTCTCGAAGGCCGTGGTGGAGCGCGCCCACGACGCGTTGCGCGCGGGCGGGGCCTTCGTGTTCACCGGCTTCGGCCCAAGGCAATGGCAGGAGGCGCGCGGCTCACCCTTCGCGCACACCGAGGCCGACGTGCGGGGCTGGCTCGCGGGCGCGCACTTCAAGGTCGAGGACCTCAAGGTCGAGGACACGCGCGTGAAGTTCCGCGAGATCGCCGAGGTGCGCTCGTATCTGGGCGAGGACACGGTGCAGAAGTGGCTGGGCGACGGGCGCTGGGATGCGCTCGTGGCCAGCTTCCAGAAATCCAAGACCCTGACCGAGAGCCGGCTCACGGGCCGCGCGCGGCGCTAGGGTGAGCGCTCCACGAGCAGGTCGATGCTGCCGTTGGTGTACGACCACGCGCCGAAGACCACGCGCCCCACGTGGGTGGTGCCGCCCAGCATGGCGGCGAGCCAGCTCCCCTCGGGCACCGTGACCACGCCCGCGCCCTGGTGCGCGTCGGTGGGGTCCCAGTCGAAGCGCCAGGCCGAGAGCTGGCCGTCGGCGCGGGGCGTGAACGACACGACGTGGCCACCGCCGATGGCCTCGGTGTTCGCGGGCGCGCCCACGGCCGTCATGCCGAAGCCGCCCAGGCCCTCGAGGGTCCACGTCGCCGCGAAGGCGGTGCGCATGTCGGCGAGCTGGGTCTCCTGCACGGCGATGCTGCCGTCGCGCGCGGGCAAGCCGGCGTCCTGGAACAGCGCGCGGCGATCCGCGTCGGGCGTCAGGAAGTCCCACGCGACGAAGTACGCGCCCGGCTCGCCGGCGAGGTCCTCCGGCGCGATGGCCCCAACCCAGAGGTTCGTGTAGATCATGGGCGACACGAGGCCGTTCAGGCCCTCCCCGGCG
This sequence comes from Thermoplasmatota archaeon, assembly GCA_036003985.1. GTDB lineage: Archaea > Thermoplasmatota > SW-10-69-26 > JACQPN01 > JAIVGT01 > JAIVGT01. The sequence continues at coordinate 9,721 of DASYRW010000042.1, read as the reverse complement.
CGGCACACGTCGATCTCGATGCCGACCGAGGTCAGCACGGGCGGCAGCCCCGGCACCCCGATCATCGCCGGCCGGAAGCCCTCCGGCATGTAGGGCTGCACCTGCGAGCCCGGCACGATCACTTGGCCGTACGCGAAGAAGCAGTCGAGGAGGCTCCACGGGATGACCGTGCCCTGCGCGGTGGGCGCGGCGGGGGCGGGCGCGGGCAGGGCGAGCAGCGCGAGGGCGAGCAGGAGGGACGCGCGGCGCATGATCCTCGAACCGCACGCGGCGCGTGAGCATTTGCCCAGACTGCGCTGGGCCTTCGACGAGTTCCTCAGGACGGGGCTGGAGCGTTCACGACACCTTCGCCGCGCGGACGGCGTCGTACGCCTGCTGCAATTTGGCCTCGAAGCGGTCGATGTACATGATGCGGCTCGCTTCGAACTCCACGAAGTCCACCTTCGCGAAGTCGGCGTGGTCGAAGAGCGAGTAGGCATCGCCGGCGTCCTCGACGCGCACGCGCTGGCCGTCGAGGCGGATGCGCGCCTTGCGCACGCAGTTCTCGCGGATCGCGAACTCCAGCATGGGGCCCATGGGCTTGAGCTCCTGCTGCATCTCGCGGCTGACCTCGCGGAGCACCGCGTCGAGGTCGAGGCCCTCGACCTTCAACTCGTTGCGCGGCCAGACCGGGGGCATCGGGGCGTGCAGGCTACTCCTGCCCTAAAGGGTTTGCCCGCCGCCGGGCGGCGCGGGCGGCTCCGGCGCGCGGGAGCGCCATGCGCGCAGCACGAAGATGCCGCCCACCGCGACCCGGAAAACGCGGCCCTCGAGAAGGCGGGCTACCTCGAGATCAAGAAGGCCCTCGTCGAGCTGAAGCCGCGCACCCGCTACGTCATCACGCCGCGCGGCAGCGAGGCGGTCCGTGCCACGCCGCGTACGCGGAGGGCCTCGTCGCGGACGTCGCGCGGGTCGTCGTGGGATCGACTGAACGCGACGAGCCGTGAACGAAGATCCGACCAGGCGGTGACCCGATCTTCAAGTAGTTTGGGACGTGTCTCTCGTCCGCAGGCTGAGCCTGCGCATGGGGGGCTTTGCCCATGGTTGCCACACAGGACCGTCTCCGCCGATTCGCCGCCTTGCTGTTGACTTGTGCACTCGTGGCCTCGCCTGCCCTCGTGCTCGCCGTCCACGACGACGGCCTGCTGGAGCTTGACGGCAACGTCGCCGACGACCCCGATCCTGGCACCGACTGGGCCGCCCTGTTCACCGCCGAGGGCGAGGAGCTGGACCCCGGCGACCCGTTCCTCGTGTCGGACTTCGTCCCCGACGCGGCGACGCCCGACCTCAGCTACCACGCGGGCAGCGACAAGGACATCGACGAGCTGAACACGTGGGAGTGCACCAGCGTCAACAACCCCACCACGAAGGACGACATCCTCAACGCGTACGTCGCGCTCTTCGAGAACGCGGACGGCGACCTCATCGCCTACTTCGGGTTCGAGCGGCCCTCGAACAACGGCAACTCCTTCATGGGCCTGTGGTTCCTTGAGGGCCTGCGCGGCTGTAGCCAGGGAAGCGACAAGACCGGCTCCTTCGGCGGCACCCACGGCACCGACGACATGCTCGTGCTGCACAACTTCGTCAACGGCGGCAGCAAGGCCAATTTCAAGGTCTACGCGTGGGACCCCGCCGCGTCGAACAACCTGCGCGAGCTCGCCAGCGCCGGCAGCTGCACCACTGCGCCGAACGACGACGTCGCGTGCGGCCGCGTCAACGACGGGCCCCTGACCACGCCGTGGCAGCCGGGCGCGACCACGCCCCTCGGCAGCAACCAGTTCTTCGAGGGCGGCATCAACCTCGGCGACCTGGGCATCGAGGAGCTGCCGTGCTTCACCACCCTCCTCGCGGAGACGCGCACGTCCCAGTCCATCACGGCGCAGCTCAAGGACTTCGCGCGCGGCCTCATCCAGACCTGCGATGCGCGCATCAGCATCGAGCCGCAGGACGCCGAGAACCCCGTGCGCAGCACCCACCAGCTCAACATCACCGTCGAGACCCAGCAAGGCGTCAACGCGCCCTGGGAGCCCAGCGAGGGCCAGCTCGTGACCGCCACCATCGTGAGCGGGCCCGGGCACTTCGTGGACGACGTCAACACATGCACCACCGGCGCGGACGGCCGCTGCAGCGTGTTCATCACGTCCAACGTCGCGGGCGACACCGTCGTCAAGGCGGCCGTGGACGTGGACTTCGACGGCGAGGTCCTGCACGTCGAGACCGACGGCACCGACGGCTCGTCGCCGCCGGCGGTCAAGCACTGGTTCTGCCCGCCCGCGGTCGAGTCCCTCGCGGGCGCGCTGGGCGCGGGCGACGCGCTGCCGGCGGACATCCGCATCCTCGACATCACGGTCCCAGGGTTGCTGCCCCAGCCGGTGCCGCCGGTGAGCAGCAGCCAGACCGTGCCAGGCTCGTCGGGCGCGGCCGACGCCTACCAGACCCTCGACGTGCCCGGCATCCTGCATGTCGACCTGCTGCCCGCCAGCAGCACGAGCACCGTGGGCGATGCGCCCGGCGGCTTCGCGGAGAGCCGCGGCATGGCCGAGGTGGCGCACGTCGACGTGCTCGACGGGCTCGTGACCGCGGACGCGGTGCTGTCGCAGGCCTTCGCGCACGCCGACGCGCGCGGCTCCGGCTTCAGCGCCGAGGGCTCGACGTTCACCAACCTGCACGTCGACGGCGTGGCGCTGGTGGACGTGAAGCCCAACACGCGCGTGGACCTGCCGGACGCGGTCTTCGGACCGGGCAGCTACGTGATGCTCTTCGAGCAGTTCGGAGCCACGGGACGTCCGAGCGTGGACCAGATCGTCGGCGCCCAGTTCACCGCCGACTTGGAGGTCAACATGATCCGCGTGCACATCACCGACGTGCTCGCGCTGGGCCTCAACAGCCCCGACCCGGCCGTGGACATCATCATCGCGCACAGCGCAGCCCAAGCTGCCTTCGACCAGTTCCCGCTCTGCTTCCCCGGCCCGATCCAGAGCGTCAGCGGCCACGCCTTCACGCTGCGCGTGGACACCACGCCCGACCTGCTGCCCCCGACCATCCCGCTGACCGAGGGCTTCGCCGACATCCCCGAGACCGGCGGCCTGGGCGAGGAGCATTATCTTGAAGCCGCGGTGCCGGACACCACCGGCACGACCGCGAACGCGGCGGCGGCCGACAGCGTGAGCGCGGGCAGCATCGCCGACAACACCACCAGCACCGCCGCAAGCACCGCGACGGTCGCGCACGTGTGCGTGCTCGTGAGCGACAAGGGCGACTGCGAGATCGGCGCGGACCTCATCATCGCGGACGCCAGCGCGACGGCCGACGCCGGCGGCGCCAGCGCGGCGGGCGGTGCGCAGTTCGTCAACCTGGTCGTGCTGGACATGCCGGTGTGCCTCGACGTGCTGGGCATCGACGACACGTGCCGGCCCGAGCCCAACACGCAGATCGAGCTGCCGCTCGGGCTGGGCACGCTGTGGCTCAACCGCCAGGTCGCGGACGCGTCCGCGCCGGGCCACGCGGGCCTCACCGTGCAGGCGATCTACCTCGAGACCACGATCCCGATGATGCCCGAGGTGACCGTCGCCGAGGCCCACGCCGACGCGACGTGGCTGCCGCCGCCACCCTAGCGCTCAGCGCGGGGCGCCGAGCTCGGCTTCCAGGTCGGCGATGTGGCCGCGGAAGTCGTGCTCGGCCTGGGCGCGCATCTTGCCCGCGACCAGCGGCAGCAGGAGCGCGAAGAAGCCGCGGGGGTCGAGCTCGGTGGTGGCGGTGACGCGCGTGCCGCGGCCGTTGGGCGCCGCGCACCACGTGGCCCGGTAGCCGTACGCGCCCTCGATGCGTACCTCCCGCTGCCCGCGCGCGAGCCGGGCCGTGGTGCGGAAGCTCTGCCGCCCCCAGCGGTCCTCCAGCTGCACGCTGTCGCCGGCGCGCGCGAGGATGCGCCGCGTGCTCTGGACGCCGGCCTTGCCGCCGCTGGCGCGCACGAAGGCGGGGCGCGCGTGGTCGTCCTCGCGGAAGTCGGTCATCCACGCATAGACCGCGTCCGCGGGCGCGGCGACGTGCGCCTCGAAGGACCAGATGACCTTGGCCATGGGCGTGCCAGGGCGCCCGCGAGATATAAGGCGCTATGCGACCTTGGCTCGTCGCATGCATGCGACGAGTTCCCTGGACCGCAGGCTCCTGCGCGCCCTGCGCGAGCGGCCGCAGCACGGCTACGCCCTCGCGCGCGAGCTGGCGGCCGAGGAGGGCCCCGACCGCGCGACCGTGTACCGCAGGCTCGGCGCGCTTGCGCGGGGCGGGCTCGTGCAGGCGCGCGCGGTGCGGGGGCCCGGCCCGCCGCAGCGCGTCTACCGGCTCACGGCGCCGGGCGAGGAGGCGCTGCGCGCCGAGCTGCGCGACGCGATGCGCCTGCTGCTCGAGGCCTACGACGCGCGGGGCTGGCGCGCCCGCAGCGGTGGGGGCTGGAGGATGCCGCGCGCGCCGGTGGTGATGGTCTCGGGCTCGCGGATCTCCGGGGTCGAGCTGCGCATCCTCGCGACCCTGGCCCGCGCCATGCCGCGGCGCGTGCACCTCGTGCTGCCCCCGGGCGTCGAGGCGCCGGGGAGGTCCCCGGCCGCGCTCGCGGTGGTGGAGGGCACGTGGCGCGCGCTGCCCTTCCGCGATGGCTACGCGCGGACGCTCTTCGTCAACGAGCTGCCGCCCGCGCGCGCCCTCGCGGCCAGCGCGCAGGAGTGGCGCCGCGTGCTGGCTCCTGGCGGCTCGTTGCACGCCATCGCGCCGGCGCCGCTGCCTCGCGGCACCGATCCCTTCATCGACTTCCTGGCCGAGCTCCACGACGAGCTGTTCCCCGACCAAGCCGGCGGCCCCGCCCCCGAGCGCGTGGATGCCGCGCTCCGCGCTGCCTTCGGCCGGGTCGAGCGCGCGCGCGAGTCGAACCAGTTGGTGTGGACCGCGCGGCGCGCTGGCCATTGAGACAGCGTCGCGACGGCACTTTGGCGGTTCCCAAGAAAACCTTAAGAACCCACGCGGGCCCTCGAAGCCCGAGGACTCAGGCACCGGCGTGCTGGGAGGCGCGCCGGAGGGGAGGTCCAGGCTGCCCGCGTCGGCCCCGGTGCTTGCCCGGGGCCGGCGCGGTCCTCGTCTCTTCCTCTCAGCGGGCCAACGGGTTCGGGAAACCCTTTGCGGTCCCCGGAAGTTGCCGGACCATGGCACGCTGGCTCATCCTCGTCGCGCTTCTTCTGCTGCTCCCGCTCCTCGGACCGGGCCTCGCCGCGCCTGGGGAAGGCCCGAGCGTCGCGTCGGTGCAGGCCTTCAGCATCCTCGTCGACGGCCAAGTCGCGACGGGCCTCATCGGCGTTCCCGCGAGCGGCTCCAGCAACGTCCTCGTGGTCATGTGCCACGGCCGCGGCGGAAGCGCTGCGGCCTTCGCGAATGAGCTCGCCATCGTGGCGAACCATGGTTGGCTCGGCGTGGCGATGGACTTCCGCGGGCCCGGCACGTACAACGTGTACAATGGCGAGGCCGACACGCTCGCCGCGACGCGCTTCCTGCAGGCGCGCCATCCGATCACGCGCACGGTGCTGTGGAGCTTCAGCATGGGGGGCCATGTGGCGGGCATGGCGGCCATGGACGGTCCTGGCCTCTACGACATCTGGGTCAACGCCGCGGGCATCTCCAACTGGGCCGAGGTGTGGGCGCTCAACAGCGTCGTCGCAGGCGACTCCGAGGCTGTAGCCCACGACGCCGGGGGCCCGCCTTACGCTGTGCCGCTCGTCTACGTGGACCGCTCGCCTGGGCTCAACCCGATGGGCTTCCTCGACAGCGGCCTGCAGCACGCCTACCTGATCTACGGCGCGGGCGACATGGCCGTGCCGTCCGATCAGGGCCAGCAGCTCGCGCTGAATCTGCTCCACCAGAACGTGCCCGTGAGCATGTACACCGCGGTCCGCACGGCGGACCCCACCGACCTGCCGGGGCACATGAAGATGGGCTTCAACCTCGTCCTCGACCGCGCCGCCGGCCAGCCGCCAGGGCCGCTCCCGTTCGTCGAGGGCATCGCGGACCTCAGCACGGGCAGCTACACGCCGGCGTCGTGATCAAGCGCCCGCTGGGGGCATCGGATAGCGCAGCAACGCGCCGGCGCCGCCCATGCTGTCGAGCTTCTTGCCCGCTTCATGGCCGGTGCTGATGACGTGCGCCTCGCACTGGGTGCGCTTCGCCGCGTCGAGGAGCGCCTCGCCCTCGTCCTCGCGCACGCAGCGGTCCGTCACGAGCAGCAGGCTCGCCGCACCCATGTCCAGCGCGCGCTTCACCTCGGCCTCGCCGTACGCGCTCGGCCGGCTCGCGGCGATCGCCTCGAGCACCTTCTCGACCATGCGCGTCTCCAGCGCGACGCGCGCCTCCTTGTCCACGCGGTCCACGAGGCCGCGCTTCATGGCCTCTCGGATGCCCACGACGCCAGCGTGGGCCGTGGAGTCCACCAGGCAGCGCTTCGCGATTTCGGGCGCCTTGTCCTTGAGCCACGCCAGCAGATGATCCTTGGCGAAGCCGGGGCCCACGATGAGGGCCGTGCCGCGCTCCGGCACAAGAGTCCGGAGGGCCAGCAGGATCTCGCCGAACCACGGCGCGTCGCTCTCGAGCTGGCCGGTGCGCTTGCCGCTGCCGGGGCCCGCGATGACCCCTGCTTCCTGCAGGCCGTACTGCCGGAGGACCGCGATGGTCGCCTCGCCCTGCTCGATGCACACGAAGACCACGAGCGGCCGCTCGCCCGCCTTGACCGCCTCGGCGACGCGCTGCACTTGGTGGTCCCGCCATGGCCCGGACTTCGCGATGGTGAGCTCGTCGAGGGGTTCGATGTTCAGCGTGTGGTAGCGGCCCTGCTCGTCGGTGCCTACGATCGTGCCGATGACCCGGAGCCGGTTCGCGAAGTCGTGGAACTCGACGCGCTCGGCCTGGACCGTGAGGGTGACGGTCTTCTTCGCTGCCTTCTCCTCCTCGGCATCGCCGCGGCCCACCATGACCGTCCGCTGCGTCGTCGCGGTCACGCGGTCGCCGGGCTCGATGAGGTGATGCAGGTGCCAGAGGTCGTCGAGGGTGTCGGGCCGCAGCTTCATCGAGTGGGCCCGCTTGTCCTGGCCGAGGAGGCGCACGGCGGGGGCAAGCGGTCCGGGACCATGAGGCTTTCAGGCCCTCGTCGCGGCGGGCCGCGTCAACGAGCCTACGTGAACCCTTAAGCCGGCGGGACCGCTCCTCCGCCCGGGGAGCCCCATGCGCACCATCGCCCTGGTCCTCGCGCTTGCGTCCGTCGTTGCCGGCTGCGTCTCCGCGCCCCAGCCGCTCCAGCCCTCGGCGACGCCGCCGGTGGACTTCTCGCACCTCGACGCGCCCAACGCTGCGGACATCACCGACGCGCCGAGCGGCGTGCGCACCTTCACCTTCGAGGGCGCTGTGCAGGCCCTGCAGGTGCGGCCGCCCCTCGCGCCCGCGATCCCGCCGGGCAGCCTCGGCGGCGACCGCTTCGAGGTCGACGGCTCCGTCGGCTACGTCGAGCTGCAACTCAACTTCTCCGACGCGGACGGGGACATCCTCGCGTTCCTCGTGGACCCCGACGGCCGCATCCAGTGCGGCGCGGTGCTGTTCCCGCTGCCGAAGCGCTGCACGGCGCCGGTGCCCGACAATTGGACCGAGGAGGAGTGGACCTTCCAGATCGGCGCGGCGGGCGAGACGCCCGTGCTGCCGGGCCTCGCCTACACGGCGCGGGTCCTGCTCCACCCGGCGAGCCACATCACGCTCGGCGACCCACTGGCGGGCGTGGACCGCAACATCACCTTCACCGTGCGCGACACCGGCGTCGACGCGAGCGAGCCCCTCGTCGGCGTGCTGGCCGACGGCACGATCTTCGCGCAGCACGGCCTGAGCACCATGCGCTCGCGCGACGACGGCGCGACGTGGGAGGACGTGACTCCTCCGACGCAGGTCGAGACCTTCGACCCCATGCTGCACGTGGACCCCTGGACCGGCACGGTGTACGTGGACCACCTCTACATCGCGTGCAGCAACCTCGCCTGGAGCACGGACGGCGGCGACACGTGGATCCCCAACCCCGCTGCTTGCGGCGCGCCGGCGAACGACCATCAGAAGCTCAGCAGCGGCCCCAGCGCGGTGCCGGGCGTGAGCGCGGTCTACTACGCGTACAGCAGCTTCGTCGACGGCGTGTGGGTCTCGCGCTCGCTCGACGGCGGGCTGGTGTGGACGACGCACTACGTCGCCGGCGGCCCGCCCGACGGGCGCAGCGCGCGCAACACGGGGCCCGTGGTCGCGGACCGCGAAGGCAACGTGTTCGTGCCGTACTACTTCTGCGACGGGGAAGGCTACGCGGCGGTCGCCGTGAGCCACGACATGGCGATGAGCTGGGGGCTCGTGGTGGTGGACGAGGAGCCGGCCGACTGCGGCGGCGCACTGCGGCCCGACGCCGACCCGAGCGTCGCGGTGGACGCGGACGGCAACGTGTACATGGCCTACCACCGGCCCACCGGCGTCAAGTACGTCGCGAGCAAGGACAAGGGCGCGACCTGGAGCGAGCCGCGCACCATCTCGCTGCCGACGCTCCGATCCTACACGCACGTCGCGGCCGTCGCGGGCGACGCGGGCAAGCTCGCCATCGCGTACCGCGGCACAGCCGACACGGCCAACGGCGCCAACGGCGGCGACGGCTGGGCCGCTTGGCACATGTACGCGACCTTCATCGAGGACGCGCTCGCCGAGCAGCCCCGCGTCACCACCGCGATGGTCAACGACCTCGCCGACCCGGTGCAGCGCGGCAGCATCTGCACGGGTGGGACGGGGTGCGTGGGCGGCAACCGCAACCTGCTCGACTTCATCGACGCGGACGTGACGCCCGATGGCCGGCTCGTGATCACCTTCGCCGATGGCTGCGACCGGACGTGCGACACGCCGGCCGACTCCCGCACGCGCGGCATGGGCCCCGTCGCAATCCTCGAGCAGGGCCCGCGCCTCTTCGCCGACGGCGCGCCGTGGGCGACCCGCGGGGCGGCGCGCACGCCGCTGGCTCAGGCGGCCGCGGGTTGGGCGTAGACCCCCGGCCGCGGCTCGCGCACCGCGAGCGCGACGAGCAGCAGCGGCAGCACGAGCAGGGCCGCGGCCGCGATGCCCACGCCTGCCGCCCCGCGCTCCGCGAACCACACGCCAGCCAGCGCCGCGAGCGCAGCCTGGCACAGCGCGCCCAGCAGGTCGGCGCGGCCCAGCACGCGCGCGCGCCGCGCGAGGGGCGTGACGTCGACCAGCAGCACCGACGCGCCAAGGTAGCTCAAGCTCCAACCTAGGCCGATGGCCAGCAGGCTCGCGGCGAACCCCCCAGGGCCCGGCAGCAACGCGATCGCGAGGCCGCCTGCGGCGGTGAGCGCGAGGCCGCCCACGATGACCATGCGGCGACCCACCTTGTCGGCCACGCGGCCCACCACCGGCGCGAGGCCGAACATGCCCACGAAGTGCGCCGCCATCGTCGCGCCGAGCACGGCCGTGCTGGCGTGGCCTTGCTGCACGGCGGGGCCCGCGATGCCCATCACGCCCACCATCGCTCCGCCGCTGAGCACGATCGCGGCGGTGCCGGCGAGCACGAGCCGGCGCGGCGGGGGGCGGTCGGGGCCGCGGGCGTCGGCGAGCGGCGCGTGGGGCC
>DASYRW010000041.1:0-34962 GCA_036003985.1 Thermoplasmatota archaeon | reverse complement strand
CTCCTGGGCACCGGCGGCGCGCTGCTCTTCGGGATCGCCCTCGGCCTGGTCATGCTGCTCGTGCAGCAGAACCTCGTGCTCCAGTACCAGCGCGGCACCTTCGAGATCACCGTCAAGCAGGTCGAGGTCCTCGCGCGCTTCCTCGGCGGCCGCAGCGACGACGCGAAGGGCTGGGCGAAGCGGCACCGGCTGGACCCGCGCGACGACCGGCGCAGGCCCCGCGACATCAACCCGTGAGGCGTTCGGCGCCGTTGGAAAAAACGGCTTGACCCCGTGCGCCATCGCCGCTAGCTATATGCAACCAACCGGCGATTCCAACGGCGTGCGCACCAGCACCAAGTGGTACATCCTGTCGGCGATCTTCTTCGCCATCGGGATCATCTCCGCCCTCGGCGAGTGGGTGTTCCACTGGTGGGAAAGCCCGGGCGATATCGCGGCGCCCCTCGGCTTCCTCATGGGCCTCATCACGCTCGTGTTCGGCGCGACGTCGGGAGACCTCGAGAACCTCGGTACGAGGCTGGACCGGCGCTTCGAGGACCTCGGCGACCGCTTGGACAAGCGCTTCGAGGACCTCGGCGATCGGCTGGACAAGCGCTTCGATGACCTCGGCGATCGCCTGGACAAGCGCTTCGACCGGCTCGAGGCCGGCCAGCAGGAGCTCATCCGGGGACAGCAGGAGCAGACCCGGCTCCTCCGTGAGTTGGTGGACTCCTTTCAGCGGCAACGCGAAGGCGGCGCGGGCGTGGGCTAGGTCGAGGCGCGTCCGGTGACCGAGCTGCTGTGGCTGCAGGAGCCGGGCCGCCGCACGTGCCTCGCGCGCGTCGCGGGCGTGCGCGGGCAGGGCTTCCTGCTGGACCGCAGCATCTTCAACCCCGGCGCGAGTGCGTATCGCCACCCGCAGCCCGCCGACAAGGGCGAGGTCTGGGTCGGCGGCGACAAGCGCTGGCTCCGCGCCGTGCGCTGGACGCAGGGCGGCGCGCTGCTGCACGTGCTCGATGGCGCGGTGCCCAAGAAGGGCGAGCAGGTGCGCTGCCACCTCGAGGTCGCGCGCCGTGAGGCCGCCGAGGACGCGCACACGGCGATGCACCTCGTGCTCAGCGCGCTCGCGCGGCAGCGGAAGATGCTGCTCACAGGCCCATGCGTCGTGCAGGGCGGAAGGCGGTTCACGCTGGCGGTGCGGCCGGACACCTTCGCGCCACCGCTCATCGCCGAGGCCCTCGCGACCGCGAACGCCGCCGCGCAGCAGAAGCTCGAGGTCCGCATCGACCACGCGCCGCGCGACGCGGTGCACGGCCTGGACGCGCAGCCCTTCAGCGACGGCGTGACCCACCCCGGCCCCGAAGGCACACTGCGCGTGCTGCGCATCGGCGAGGCGAGCGCGCTGCCGTGCGACGGCACGCTGCGCTCGACGACCGCGGGCCTGGAGCGCATCGTGCTCGCGGCGACGCGGCCGTCGAGCGAGGGGATCGTGCTGCAGTTTCGCGTGCAAGGATGAACGCGGCTCGGAGGCTGCGTTGAAGGATGGGTTTCAGTGGCAGCATAGGATGGGAAAAACTCACTTGGCAGTCTTGATAGGTCAAGGCCCGTCCAACATGACCCTTGGAGCCTGCCGTTATGACTATCGACCGATGCGAGTCTAACCGCGCGGCATGACCCGGTGGAAGGACGCCTTGAAAAGGGGCATGGCGACTACGGGCAAGGCGATAGCCACTGGCACAAAGACCGTCGCTACCAAGGTTGCCATCGCGGCGCGGCACAGTCAGTGGCGCGACGAGATAATTGGCCGCATGAGCGAGAGGCAAGCGAAGAACGCCTGCACGTATTTCGGGGTCGAACGTTACGAGATCCTTGGGGAAGAGCAGAACTGGAAGTCCGCGCTCGCAAGCTCTGTTGACCTCGTTCCTCTCTTGGAATACGCAAAGAAGCGCGGAATTCGGGTCGACGATATCGAGGCGAAGCTAAAGGCAGAGACGACGGCGCAAGACGCGACGACGACCACGCCACATGCAACAACTCCCCCCAAGGCCACCCATGTTTCGCCGACGGCAGTCCCCGAGGCACTCTCCGCCAGCATGAAGGCTGAGCCGATCAACGAGACTCGTGCCAAAGACCCTTCACCAGCGCCGGACCTCCTACAGCTCCTTGGTCGCGCAATCCAAAAATTCCCTCCTCAAAAGCAATTGAAGGCTGAGAAGGACTTTCGAAATGCACTTCATAGTTGGCTCATGCATGATTTCCCGCAGGCCGTAATGGAGAAACGGTCGAGCGACGGGCGTGTCCGCCCTGATATCGTAGTGGAGACTGTTGCCATTGAAATCAAGGGCCCTACTTCAAATCAAGCGCTGCGCAGTATCTACGCAAAGTGTGTAGAGTACTCTCCAGCGTTTCCGGGAGGACTCGTTATTGTTCTTTTCCGCATCCAGGACATGGAGTACTTTGAAAGCTGGCGGCAGCGCGTCGTAAGCCATTTCCCACACGTCGTCGTCATAGCGCGGAATGACTAGAGCCCGCCCATCCCGCAGATGACCTTCCATTCCTGGGCGGTGACCGGCCCCACGCTCAGCCGGCCGTACTTCCACAGGGCCATGCCCTTCAGCTCTGCGCGCTCCTTGAGCTGCTCGCGCGTCACGGGTGCCGCGAACGCCTCGCCCACGCCCACATCGACCTGGTACCAGTACGGCTTCTCGCGCGTCGCCTTCGGCTCGAAGTAATCGCCGGGCTCGAACTGCGTCGGGTCGGGGTACGCTTCCTTCACCACGCGCATCGTGCCGACGATGCACGGCGGGTCGGCGTTGCTGTGGTAGAAGAACGCCTCGTCGCCGAGCTTCATGGCCTTCATGTGGTTGCGCGCGACGAAGTTGCGCACCTGGCTCCAGCCGGTGACCTTGTCGCGCTGCAAATCAGCAAAGCTGTACACCTCGGGCTCGGACTTCATCAGCCAGTAGCTAGCCAAGCTCCTCCACCCTCCCGGTCTCGATGGCCCACTTCAGCAAGCGCCGGAAGCCCTGCGTCTCCGCGCCTGTCACGGTGATCGTCTCGCCCGTCACGTACTTCGTGCCGGTCTCCCAGTCCTTGAAGCTGCTGCGCACCTTGAACTCCTTCCCTTTGCCAGTGGCCTCGAACTCGCTGATGCGCGTCAGCGTGCGCGTCGAGCTGAAGTCGCCCGCGAAGATCGCGAGCCGCTTGTTGGCGATGACCGCGACCTTGTCCACGAGGCCGTCGAGGAAGGAGCGGTTGTGCGACACGACCAGCACCGAGCCCTCGTAGTCCCGCAGCGCCTGCGCGATCACGTCCTGGCTCTCGATGTCCAGGTGGTTGGTGGGCTCGTCCAAGACAAGGAGGTTGTGGGGCCGCACGATGAACTTGAGCAAGGCCATGCGCGCGCGCTCGCCGCCGCTGAGCACGCCGACCTTCTTGAACGCATCGTCGCCCTTGAACAGGAACCTGCCCAGCAGACCGCGCGCCACCGTGTCCTCCATGCCGGGGCGCGCGTCCTTGACCTCGTCGAGCAGCGTGCGGTCGCTGCGCAGGCCCTCGTGCTCCTGGTCGTAGTACCCTAGCCGGACACCAGGAGCGATGCTGATCTTGCCTTGGTCGGGCTGCTCCTCGCCGCTGAGCATGCGCAGCAGCGTGGTTTTGCCGCTGCCGTTGGGCCCCACGAGGGCCATCTTGTCGCCCTTCACGATCTCGAGGTCCACGCCCTCGAACAGCAGCTTGCCGTCGAAGGACTTCGACACGCCCTCCAAGGCAAGGACCTCGTTGCTGCTCTTGTGCGCGGCCTCGAACCTCAGGCGCATGGCCTTCTTGTTGGGCCGTTGCGCGCTGCGCGGGTCCTCCTCGGCCATGCCACGCTTCTGGTGCTCCAGCCTTGTTGCCTTGGACTGGGCCTGCGCGTCGAAGCGGTTGCGGCGCTTGATCTCCTGGATGATGGCCAGTTGGCGCTCGAGCTCGGCGCGGTCGCGGCGTTTCTTCGCGTCGATGGCCGCTTGGAGGTGCGACCGCTGCTCGCGGTACGAGGTGTAGTTGCCCTCCCACTCGAAGACCTTCTTGTCCACGACCTCCAGCACCTTGGTGCACGTGTTGTCGAGCAGGTACTTGTCGTGGCTGCTGAGCAGCACCGCGGCGTTGCAGTCGCGCAGCAGGTCCTCGACCCACTCGACCGTCTCGATGTCCAGGTGGTTGGTGGGCTCGTCGAGCATCAGCACGTCCGCCTGCTCGTACCGCGCGAGCGCGCGGGCCAGCAGCACCTTCGTCTTCTGGCCGCCGCTGAGGTCGCCGAAGCGCTTCGCGATGTCCTCCTCGGTGATGCCGAGCTCGTTGAGGACGGGGTTGTCGATCGCCTGGCCTTTGGCGCGCTCCTGGGCCAAGGCCTTCTGCAGCTCGCCGTAGTGCGCCATCACCTCGGCGCTCTCGGGCAGGTCCCAGAAGGCTGGATCGGCCATGCGCTGCTCGATCTCGCCGCACGCCTGCTGGAGGCGGTCCATCTCCGGCGTGGGCGCGCTGAGCACCTCGCTCACGAGCAGGCCCTCGTCCACGTCCGGGACCTGGGGCATGTAGCCGACGCGCGCGCCCTCGCGGATCGCCACGCTGCCGAGGTCGGGGGCATGGACCCGCGCGATCAGCTTGAAGAGCGTGCTCTTGCCGCTCCCATTGGGGCCGACGATGGCGCACTTCTCGCCCTCATAGACCACGAAGTTCGCCTGGCTCAGCACGTGGTGCGTGCCGAAGTGCTTCGTGAGGTTGGACGCGCCGACGAGGGGCTTCAACGGGGGAGGAGGGCTTGCCCGGAGCCTTGAAGGTTTGCCTCGTCCCCTGCGCCGTTGGTGGCCGCTCGCGTGGGCGCCAGCTCCGGCGCGTCGCGCAGCGTGCCGTCGTCCTGCAGCACTTGGACGCGCAGCCGGGCTTGGTCCAGGCGCGTGCGCAGCCCGCGCACGAGGCCGACGCCCTCCTCGTACTTCGCGAGCGCTTGCTCCAGCGGGAGCTCGCCGTCTTCGAGGTCGCGCACGAGCCCTTCGAGCCGTTCCAAGCCTGCCTCGAACCCTTCGGTCATGCCTGCACCACCGCCCTCACGCTCCCGTCCGCCACCTGCAGCGTGGCCACCGCGCCCGTTGGCAGGGAGACCACGCTCGTGGCCGGCCGGCCATCGACGGAGACGATGGCGTAGCCGCGCTGCAGGGTGCGGAGCGGGGAGTAGGAGTCGAGGCGCGCCGCCGCGAGCGCGAGGCGCTCGCCCGCGCGCTGCTGGAGCCCTTGGCCGGACGCGGCCAGGCGCGCCGTCGCGTCGTCGAGGCGCTGCGTCCAGCCCTCGAGCAGCCGCTCGGGCTTGCGCAGCGCGGCGCGCTCCTCCAGGCCGCGGAGGCGGTGGCCGCACCCGTCGAGGGTGCGGTCGGCCCGATGCGACAGCGCGCGGTCGAGCAGCGCGAGGCGGTCGCGCAGGTCCTGCTGGTCGGGAGTGGCAAGCTCGGCCGCGCCGCTGGGGGTGGGGGCGCGCAGGTCGGCCACGAAGTCGGCGATGGTGACGTCGGTCTCGTGGCCGACGGCGCTCATCACCGGCACCCCGGAGGAAGCGATGGCGCGCGCCACCTGCTCGTCGTTGAAGGCCCAGAGGTCCTCGAGGGAGCCGCCGCCGCGGCCCACGATGATGAGGTCGGCGTGAGCGTGCTCGTTCACGTGGCGGATCGCGGCCGCGATCTCCATCGGCGCGCCCTCGCCCTGGACGCGTGCGGCGCGCACCACGACCTCGACGAGGGGGAAGCGCGCGGCGAGGATGCGCAGCATGTCGCGCAGCGCCGCGCCGTGCAGGCTGGTCACGAGCGCGACGCGCTGCGGCACCGCAGGGAGGGGGCGCTTGCGCGCCGCGTCGAACAGGCCTTCCTTGGCCAGCCGCTCCTTGAGCTGCTCGAACGCCAAGTGGAGCTTGCCGTGTCCATCGGGCACGATCTCGTCCGCGACGGCTTGCACTTGGCCGCGCTGGTCGTAGAGGTCGAGGCGCGCGCGGAGCAGCACGCTGAGCCCGTCCTTCAGCTCGAAGCGCAGCCGCGCGCGGGCGTTCCACGCCACGCAGGCCAGCTGCGCGTGCTCGTCCTTGAGCACGAAGTACGCGTGCCCCGAGGAGGCGAGCTTCACGTTGCTCACCTCGCCGCGCACCCACACGTCGGGCAGCAGGTCGTCGTGGGCCAGCACATGCTTGACGCGCTGGCAGACTTCCCAGACGGAGTGCACACGCGCGTGGGCAGGCAGGGACGCGGCGACGCGGGCCGCGGGGGCGACCATGCCGCGTCATGCGCGGGCGGGGCTCTTAGCGGTGGAGGGGGGAGTGGATCGAAACTACTCGTGGCCCAGGGCCGAAGGCCCGCTGCCGTGCATGCGTCCAGGCCGCGCACAGAAGGCTTAGACCCTCGGCCGCGGTCCGGGGGCCATGCGCCGCGCCTTGGCTGGTCTGCTCGCCCTCCTCACGGCCTTGCCTGCAGCCGCCCTCGTGCCGCTGCCCGTCGCGCTGCCAGGGGTCGGCGAGGCCACCATCTACCGCGACGCGTACGGCGTGCCGCACATCTTCGCCGACGACGCGTTCACGCTCTTCTACGCCAACGGCTACGCGCAGGCCCAAGACCGGCTCTTCGCCATGGACGCGCTGCGCCACGTCGGCCGCGGCGAGGCCGCGCGCGTGCTGGGCCCGGGCTTGCTGGGCAGCGACCTGCAGGTGCGGCGCGACCTCGCGACGGACGACGAGCGCGTGGCGAAGTTCCTCGCCATGAGCCCTTCCAGCCAGGAAGCGTTCGAGGCCTTCGCGCTCGGCGTGAACCGCGCGATGCTCGAGATGACCGCGCAGGGCTCCCTGCCAGGCGAGTTCGTGGCGCTCAACCACGTCCCCGAGCCCTGGACGCCCCTCGACACCATCGCGGTCGCGGACTTCTTGCTCGACCACTTCGGCAACAGCGGCGGGGAGGAGCTCGCGAACGCGCGGCTGCTCGACCGCCTGCAGGCCACGCTGCCGCCCGACGACGCGGAGGCTGCCTTCGGCGACGTCGTGTGGGGTGTCTCCGACACGGCGTACGCGACGATCCGCCACGGCACCTTCGACGGGCCCGTCGCGCTGCCCAAGCCCCTGGCGTCCCTGTTGCCGGAGCAGCGCGAGGCCCTCGACGCCGCGCGCGGCGCGGTGAGCTTCGGGCTGGGCGACCTCATCCCGCCCCCGATCACGCAGAGCGCGCTGCCCGGCTTCGACCCGCAGCGCATCAAGTGGGGCAGCAACGCGGTGCTCGTCGCGCCCGCGCTGTCGCGCACCCACCAAGCCCTGGTGGGCGGCGGGCCGCAGACCGGCTACTTCAACCCCGAGATCCTGTGGGAAGTGGGCCTGCACGGCGGCGGCGTGGACGTGGTGGGCGTGGGCGTCATGGGCGCGCCCGGGGTGGTGCTGGGCCGCACGCCCACGTTCGCGTGGACCGTCACGAGCGGCTTCGGCGACCAGACGGACATCGTCGCGCTGCGCGCCACGGGCGACCGCAGCTACGACTGGGACGGCGCGAGCCGCGATCTGGCTTGCCGGCAGGAGCTCCACGTCGCGATCAACCCGCCCGCGCTCGGCCCCGCGCTGCCGATCATCGCGCGGCAGGAGGTGTGCCTCTCGCATGTCGGCAGCATCGTGGCCATCACCCTCGATGCCGACGGCGCGCCCGCGTGGTTCTTCGCGGCCCACAAGGTGCACCGCGGCCGCGAGATGGCCGGCGCGGAGCAGTGGCTCAGCATCGACGCCGCGCACGACTTGGCCCAGTTCCGGGAAGCCTTCGAGGGCTTCCCCTTCACGTTCAACTTCAACTATGCGGGCGCGGAAGGGGCATGCTACCACCACGTGGGGTCCCAACCCCTGCGCAACCTCGACCTCGACCCGCGCTTCCCGACGCCCGCCGGCGAGGCCTTCGCCTGGAGCGGCGCGCTCTCTGGAGCTGAGCTGCCGCGGTCGTGCGACCCGGCGGGGGGCTACTTCGCGAACTGGAACAACTTGCCAGAGCGGGGCTTCCCCAGCGGCGACGCGCGCGAGAGCTGGGGCAGCCTGCACCGCGTCCAGCTGCTCGACCAAGCGGTGCGCCGCGCCATCGACGCGTCGCGCGACCACCTGCTCGACCTGCCCGAGCTCCGGGGCGCGCTGCGCGACGCGGCGACGCACGACCCCTTCGCGGGCGCGCTGATCCCGTACCTGCTCGAAGGCGCGCCCCAAGGAGCGCAGCACGACCTCGCCGCGTGGGCTGCGGAGGGCGCGCCGTGGGCCGACGCGGACGCCGACGGCACCTACGACGACGCAGGCATGGCATGGTACGACGCGATGCGCCCCCAGCTCCAGGAGCGCGTGCTGGGCGACGAGCTGGGCCCGCTGATGCGCTCCTGGAACCCGAACCCCATGACCAGCGGCGACCCGCACGCCGCCGATCATGGCACCGCGGACACGCGCGACGCGCTCATGCTCGACGCGCTGTCCGGCCACGCCAGCCACGACTGGTGCGACGACGTCGCGACGCCCGCGCACGAGACGTGCAACGACGTCGTCGCGCTGGCCTTCGCCGACGCCGGCGCGCCCGAGCCGCTGGCCGTGTACCGCAGCCCCTTCACGCCGATCGGGGCTGGCCCAGCTTACACGATGCCCATGACGAACCGCGCGACCTACTTCCACTTCCACGTGGGCACCGACATCACCCGCAGCGGCAGCGCGCTCCCGCCGGGCGAGAGCGGCCACCTCTCGGTCCTGGACCTCGCGGACGTGGTGCTCAACGGCGGCCAGGGGCCCGAGCACATGCGCGACCAGCTGCCCCTCTACAACGCCTTCGAGCTGAAGCCCGTGCCCGTGACGCGCGCGCAGGCCGAGAGCCTGGCGGCGGAGACGCAGGTGCTCCTCGTCGCGGGCGCCCCGCTGCCGGTGTGAGCGCGTCGGCCCGCGCCGGACGGCTCACTGCGGCTGGATGTTGTTGTAGCACTCCGTGGTGGTGTTGGTGTGGCTGAGGGGGTTGTACACGCCGTCGCCGCTGTACGCCGCGCGCCAGCAGTACCAGCCTGGGCCTTGGGAAGCCATGTTCACCGCCGCGGAGGTCGCGATGCCGCCCGCGATCGTGTTCGTGCTGATCAGGGTGCCGCCGGTGGCGCAGTTGGGGATCACGCTGTTCGAGCCGGAGCCGCACAGGAAGAATTGCACCGTGCCCGTCGGCGTCGGTTGCCCCGCGCCGCCGCTCACCGTGGCCCGGTCGGTGACGGTCGTGCAGCACAGCACGTTGCCGCTGGGGTTGGACTGGGTGGTGATGGTGGGCGTCTGCTTGACGGTGGTGAAGCACTCGCTGCCCGCGTTGGTGTGCTCGGCGGGGAAGTAGTTCGCGTCGCCGAGATAGTTGACGCGCCAGCAGTACTTGCCCACGGCGCTCGTCCCCGCGCCGCCGAAGGGCGTGCTCGACGCCACGCCGCCCACCAGCACGGGCGCGCCCGACGCGACGCCGTTGGGGGCGAAGCATCCCGTGGGCGTGACCTCGGTGGGCCTGCACAGCACGAAGTTGATGACGCCCGTCGGCACGGGCGCGCCGCCGGGGCCGCTCACGGTGGCCGTGTCCACGGTCGTCACCGTCGGGAAGGTGTTGCCCGTGGGGTTGCTGGTCGTGCTGATCGTCGGCACCACCTTGAGCTGGAAGCACTCGCTGCTGGGGTCGGTGTGGGTCGCGGGCACATGGAACGCGTCGCCGCCGTACTCGGCGCGCCAGCAGTAGAGGCCAGGGAAGTTGGCGGTGGTGGTGGAGATGCTCGTGACGAAGCCCGACGCGGGCACGGCGCCACCAACGGCAGCACCCCCGGCGGGGCAGCCGACGCCCGCGACCACCTGCCCCGGCGCGCAGAGGAAGAACTGGACGTTGCCGGTGAGGGCCGGCCCGCCGCTGCTGAGGAAGGCGTTGTCGCGGGCCGTCGCTGGCGCAGCGAAGGGGCCACCGGTCGGGACCGAGGTCGTGCTCATCGTCGTGGGGAACCGGCACGCGACCGTGCTCACCCAGCTGATGTAGATGTCCACGATGGGCACGTTGAGCTTGACGTGCACCGCGCTGCCGGTGTTGCGCTGGCAGCTCCCGGCTTGGTCGTAGGCCTCGTTGACGCTGACGAAGCCCAGCGGGCCGAGGCTCACGAACGTGTGCCCGATCGCGAGCGGCACGCCGATCGCCGGGCCGACGTCCGGCTTGACGAGCAGGTTCGCGATGGTCGCGCTGTTGAAGCCGCCGAGGCCGTCGGAGCATCCCTCCTCGCGGAGGCTGTCGGCGGTGATGAGCAGCGGGATCGCCAGGCTGTGAAGGTCGATGTACAGGTCATCGACGTCCGCGATGCCGCAGGCTTGCAGCTGGCTCTGGGCCTCGGCGCTGCAGTAGCCGTCGATGGCCTTGGCGCTCGAGCCGAGGATCGGCAGGTTGAGCAGGTGCTCCTCCGCTTGCACACTGGCCGAGGGCCACGTCACGGCCACGGTCGGGTCGCTCTGCTGGAGGGCCGGCACGGGGCGGATGACCAACCCCACGGCGCGGCAGGCCGCGCTGCCCGCGGGAGGGGTGGGCACGCACAAGGGCTCCGCCGGTGGGTTCAGGCAGGGGTCGGGCGTGTGGCTCTCGGCCGTCGGCTCCAGCACTGGCGGCGGCGCCCCCGCGGCGCTGACCGACAACAGCATCGCCAGCACGCCCACGACCGCCACGCTCTGCGACATGCGCTCGCACTCCAGGGCCCCGAGCGGGGCGGTGGGGGATAAGGCGGATCAACCACTTGCCTGCGCCAAGTCGGGGTCGGGTCATCAGGAAGCTGGCTGAGAGTCCTCATCCCGGGCCCGCGCCTGGGGGCCCCCGTGAGACCCATGGCTGCCCTGCCTGCCCAGGCTGCTCCGCACGCTCGCTCCGGAACGCCCCGCGCCCTGCGGCTGGGCGCCCTCGGCCTCGCGGCCCTGCTCCTCGTGCCCGTGCCGGGCTCCGTCGTGCAGGCGCACGTGGCCGATCCCGCGGACGTCATCGCAGGCCTGGTGGGCAACCACACCTTCCTCGGCGATCCGCTGTGGGGCCTCGACGGCGCGGGCGAGCTGCTCTCCATCGCGCCCGACGAGGACACAGGCGTCGCCAGCTCCGGCAAGTCCTGGACGCTGCACATGGTGTTCCACGCCATCGACGACGGGCTCATCACGAACCTCAACGAGACGATGACCGCCGGCGCGAGCGCGGTGGTGCGGCCGTGCCAGTGCATGACCGATGCCCAGGGGAACCGCTTCGTGCTCGGCGAGCAGTTCCGCTTCTGGGACGGGGTGATGGGGATGGTTGTGGACAGCGCCAACGACATCACCACCGTCGTCGCGGAGCACATCGGCCTAAAGCTCGACCCGACGTGCAACACCAACTGGCCGTCGGCGAACGTGAACTACCCGAGCACCTGCATGACGGCCTTCCTCAATTGGTCCAACGCCCACGTGCACAGCGCTGCGGTGGGGGCGAGCCCGCTCACCAACTTCGTCACGCCGTACATCTCCGACAACGTGACGGTGCGCGACGTTGCCAAGTGGTTCGACCACGCCGTGCAGGAGCCGCGCTTCCGCGCTGCGTTGTCCCTCACCACCTTCAGCATCACCTCGCTGCCGCCCCTCAGCACCGCGTACACCCAGACCCGCGGCGTGCCCAACATCGTCGGCCTCGAGGCCTGGAAGGACGGCAACACCAACAAGTGCAACGGCGACAGCAGCGGATGCCGCGTGTCGAGCGCGTCGCGCATCGGGCGGCGGCTCATCGCGGCCGTCGCGCAATCGCAGGAAACCCCCGACAGCAACGCCATGTACAACTACGGCTTCGACGCCATCTTCCACCCGGGGCAGCGCCTCGCGGCCGGGACCTACAACCCGGTCCAGGGGCACCGCCTCGCATGCGTCGGCCCGAGCCACGGTGTCAGCGCCTTCCTCACCGCCTCGGGCAACCCCAACCTCTTGCTTTGGGGCACCGACCACCGCGCCGCGGTCCAGCTGCTCGACCAGACCGGGCACGGCTACGTGGGCGGCGGGCTGAGCGGGGGCACGCTGCCGATCCCAGCCCTGCCGCCGCCGGCCGACGGGCTGGCCGCGCAGGCCAAGCGCACCCTCGACCCGCTGCTCGCGGGCGCGGGCGCTGCGGGCGCTCCGGCCGTCGGCGCGACGAACGACCTGCTGCACCGCGCCGTGGACACGGTCTACGAAGTCACGCGGCCCCTCGCGACCCTCGCACAGCCGCCCTTGCCCCCCGTGCCCAACCTGCCGCTCGGCGTGCCCGACGAGCCCTCGTCCATCGAGGTCTCGGCCGTCGGCGACGACCGCGTCGTCGTGGCGTTCCGCCACGGCGCCACGACCGTGCTGTCGAGCTGGGCCATCGTCGGCGACGACCTGGAGCAGCTCGACGCGCAGCACTACATCGGCCAGACCAGCGACGTGAAGCTCGCCGGCCTCGACGCGGACCAGTTCATCGTGCTGGCCGAGGACTTGCTGGGCCAGCTGCACGTGGGCAGCTTCCGGCTGACCGCGAGCGGCCAGATCCAGTACCTCGCCGCGGCCGACGAGACGCCCGCGGGCAAGGACGCCGTGCTCGAGGTGGTGCCGGGCAACGGCGAGTTCGGCATCCCCGCGCTCGTCGTCGCCGCGGCCATCGAGCCCCTGTCGGGCAACCTGCAGCTGCACGAGTGGCGCATGGTCACGGCCGGGACGGACTTCACGTTCGTGGACACCCTCGACCCGCTCCTGGCAGGAGTGGACATGCTGGACCTCGTGCGCCTCAACATGATGCCCGACGTGGGCGAGGACTTCGCCCCGCCGGGGCTCGCGCTCGGCTACCGCGCAGGCGGCCAGCTGCGCGTCGCGTACTACACGCTGCCCTACGACGTGGACGAGATCGTCATCGAGGGCGCGTACGCCAGCGGCCTCGCCATCGGCGCCACGGGGGGCCTGGAGCTCGCGAGCCTCGGGCCGCACTCGGGGCTGCTCGTGGCGCTGCAGGCGGACGAGGCCGTGGACGAGACGCAGCTCTTCGTGCTCGAGGCGCGCCGCGGCGAGGGGCCCGGGATCAACACGTTCACCGTGTCGGACCACGACTTCGGCGGCGCGGTGTCGCTGGAGGGCCTGTGCCGCGTGCGCCACGGGAACCCCGTTCCAGCCGAGGGCGACTACCTGCTGGCGGACCTCGCGTACGGCACCCACGGCCTCGAGATCCGCCCGCTCCGCAGCGGCCCGCGGCCCACGTGAGGCGTGCAGCCCGGGCTCGTCTGCGCGGGTCCGGGCCCTCACTCCGGCACGAAGCACAACCGCGAGCGGCCGAGGCTGATGATGTCCCCGGCCTTGAGGGGCCTCGTGCCGCCCTTCGCCAGCCGGCTCCAGTTCACCATGGTGCCGTTCTTGCTTCCAGGCAAGTCCGTGACGGCGAACTGGCCGCCGCGCTGGGCCATGACGGCGTTCTCCAGGCTGACGTAAGGGTCGTAGTCGAGGCACACGGGCAGCGCCCGGCGCCGGCCGATGGTCCACACGCCATCCACCGCGGTCTTGGCGTCGAGGGGAAAGACCTTGCCCTCGTACGCGCCATGGACCAAGACCAGGCGCGCGCCCTTCGCGGCCTGGGGCCGCGCGGGCTCCATGAGGGTGCCGGTCGCGTCCCCCGCGGCGCCTCCGCCCACCTGCATGACCGCGAGGCGCCGCAGCTCCTCCACCAAGGCGTAGAGCTTGGGCGGGTTCACCACGTACCGCTGCTGGCTCCGGCTGCCCTCCGGCGCGGGCTCGACGCGCACGAGGTCCGCATCGACGAGCTTCTCCAAATGGCCGTGGATGGCCTGCCGCGACGCGGTCCGCTCGTCCGGTACGCCGGGCGCGGCGCGGCGGGGGCTCAGCTTGATCTCGCCGAGGGCGTGGGGGAAGCGCAGGATGTCCAGCAGCTCGAGGCGCGTGGGATAGGCCAAGGCGTGGAGGAAATCCGCGAGGCCCTCGTAGTCCACGGGGCCGCCGCTGCGGTCCGCCATGGGGTCGGCAGCGGGATGGCCCATCATGGAGTTTCGCCCCTCGCCCCGCGTGGCATCGCGCGCTCCTAGCTCGGGGCCGGAGATAAAGGGCCTCAGGCAAGTGGTTGCGCCGTTCGCCTGCGTTGGGGAAAACGGCAAGCCTCGGCAAGGCGCCGCAGGGCTTATGCCCGCTTCCGGCCATGGGACGAGCGTGCGCGCGAGCAGGGTCTGGCTCATCATCGCGGCGTTCTTCTTCGCCCTGAGCGCCATCGCCGCCCTCGGCGAATGGGTCTTCCACTGGTGGGCAGAGCCCGGGGATTGGCTCTCCCTCCTGAGCCTGGTCATGGCCGTGGCCTCGCTCGGCTGGTCCGCATCCTCCAGGGACCTCGAAGCGGCGCGCGACGAGCAGCGCAGGCGCTTCGACGCCCAGGACGCGGCGCACCGCCTTCAAGCCGAGGGCCAGCAGAAGCTCCTCGAAGGCCAGCAGAAGCTCCTCGAGGGCCAGCAGAAGCTCCTCGAAGGCCAGACGGAGCAGACCCGGCTCCTGCAGGAGCTGGTCGCCTCCTTTCGTCCGCGCGAGTCCGCGTGAGTGGGCCCGCGGCCGGCGCTGGCGGTGAAGAGCCCCCCGCAACGACGCTTTCCCAGGCCCGCGCCGGCAGGCCCTACCTGGAGCCTGAGCCCGGCGAGAGCGCCCTGGAACTGCAGATGCGCGCGGCGCGAGGCCGCGGCTTCGACGCGCGCGTGGATCCCCAGCGCTCAAGGCCTGGGGCGCGCGGGCCCTCGACCCGGAACCCGCGCGCCGCTTCGGCTCGGCGCGCGAGGCCCGCGCCGCCCTCGACCGCGCGCTGGGCGGGCCGCCGGCGTGAGCGGGCGCGCTCCCAAAGCCTCGGCGCGTCCCGGAGGGCCCGTCAAGCTTTATCCGCCGCAGCGCGCATGGCTTTCCGATGGCGCTCGGGGATGCCCTGATCGGCGCGTCGGGCATCACGGCCCTGGCCGTCGCGCTGGTGCTCCTCGCGCGCGCCCCCGCGAGCCGGCCGGCGCGCCTCTTCGCGTACTTCCTCGTGCTCGAAGGGCTGTCCGCCTTCGCGCGGTGGGAGCCCAGCGCGTTCGCGCCCGAGCTGACGAGCGTGGGCAATGCGACCTCCGTGTACCTGTTCCTTCCCGCGCCGTTCCTGCTGGCGGTCTTCGCGATGTGGTATCCGCGGCCGCGGGGACGCGTGGGCCAGCACAGGCTCCTGCTGCCTGCGGCTGTCGCCCTCGGCGTCGCGCTCGACATCGCCTACCTGCTCGACCATGGCTTGTGGCTACCGCCTGCGCCGCGGAGCGTTTGGGAGTTCGGACCCCTGTACGCCCTCCGCCTCGTCGAGCCTTTGCTTCCAGCGACCGTCGCGGTGCTCTTCGTGCGCGACGCTGTGCGCGGCCGCGCGCCGGGGCACGAGCCATCGCTGCTGATGCTCGCCGCGGCCCTCGCCATCAACCCTGCTTACACGTGCGCGCGCATCCTGGGCTACGCGCTCGCGGGGCTCACGGGCGTCGGACCCACCACGGTCACATGGCCCCTCGCGCTGGTGCCCGTGGCCCTCGCGCTGGCGATCCTCGCCCGCCACGCTGCGCGGGCCACCGGCCCCGCGAAGCGCCTCGCGACCCGCGCCGGCCTCGCGCTCGCCGCAGGCATCGCGGGCGGCGTGGCCGTGACGCTCCTCGTGGCGGCCTGGCCGGGCGTCGAGCCCCTCATCCGCGGCGTCCCCGCCGGCGTCTTCGCCACCGCGTCGCCGCTGCTCGTGGCCTACGCGCTGCTCCGCGACCGGCTCTTCGACATCGACCTCAAGGTCAAGCGCAGCATCCGCGAGGGCACGGTCGTGGCCTCCTTCGTGGTGGTGCTGGTGGTCGCGCGCGAGGGCGCCCAGGCCCTGTTGCCAGGCGACGTGGCCACGCTGGTCGGGATCGGCGCCACAGCAGGGCTCGTCCTCGCGCTCACGCGCGTGCAGCGCTTCGGCGAGCGCGTGGCGGACCGCGCGCTGCCCGAGGTGGCCGACGACCCCGCCTTCCTCAATGCCCGCAAGGTCGAGGTGTACCGCGCGGCCCTCGAGGAGGCCTTCGCGCGCGGCGGCGAGCTCGCCGGCCAGGACGCACGCCTCGCCGCCCTCCGCGATGAGCTCGGGTTCAGCGAGCGCGACCACGCGCTGCTCGCGTTCGCAGTGCGCGCGCAACGGCAGCCTTGGAAGCCCACGCCCTTCGAGGTCGGCGGGCTCGTCCTGGGCCGCTACCGCATCGAGCGCCAGCTCGGCGAAGGCGCCAATGGCACGACCTACCTTGCCCTGGACGAGAAGGACGGCGGCCGCGTGGCCCTCAAGGCGCTGCGGCCGGAACGCGGCGGCGACCCCGAGGCGGTGCGCGAGGCGCGCGCGATGCAGGCGGTCAAGCACCCCAACGTGGTGGCCATGCTCGAGGTGGCCGACGCGGGCGACCAGATGGTGATCGTCATGGAGTACATGGAAGGCGGCAGCCTCGCCGACCGCCTCGCGCGCGGCCCCCTCGACCCGGGCACGTTCCGCGCCATCGGCACCGACCTGCTGCGCGCCCTCGCGGCGGTGCACGCGGCGGGCGCGGTGCATCGCGACGTGAAGCCGAGCAACGTGCTGCTCGACGCCCACGGCCGCGGCAAGCTCGCGGACTTCGGCATCGCCCAAGCTCCAGGGTTCGAGACCACCGTGGGCGGGCCGGACGACCTCACGAGCGCCGTCGGCACCATCCGCTTCATGAGCCCCGAGCAGGCGCGCGGGCGCCGCGTCACGGTGCGCAGCGACCTCTTCAGCGCGGCAGCGACCCTGTACGAGGCGTGGACCGGCCGGCCCTACCTCGCGCCGCTGCCCGGCGAGAGCGCCGTCGAGCTGCAGATGCGGGCGGCAGCAGGCCAGCCGTTCCTGCGCGCGTTCCGCGGCCCGCCGGCCCTGCGCGCGTGGTTCGCGAAGGCCCTCGACCCGCTGCCCGAGCGCCGCTTCCGCACCGCGGAGGAGATGCTCGCGGCGCTGGAGCGGCCGGGCCTGCAGCGTCAACTCGTTGGCTGACAAGGCCCATGCCCTCCGCGCGCCCTCGCCCCCTGGCGCGAGCCACGGCGCTCCACCGCTGGTTGCGCGCGGCGGGTCCGCGCCGTGAACATTTATCATGGCTGCTCCGCATCGCGCTCTGATGGCGGAGTTCTGGGGGCCGGTGATGCTGAACGTGGCAGCCTTGGCCGCGGTGGCCGTGGCGGTCGCGCTCCTCGCGCTCCATGCCCGCCACCGCCCGACGCGCGTCTTCGCGTACATGCTGCTGCTGGGCGGCGGGGCGACGCTGATCAACTACGGCTTCCGCGCCGTCGGCGGCGACCTGCAGGCCACGGGCGCCGCGGCCGCGCCGTACTTCTACATCCCGGGCCCGTTCCTGATGGTCTACTTCGCCAGCGTCTACCCGCGCCCGCGCACGTGGCTCGGCAAGAGCCGCTGGGGCGGCTGGCTCACGCTCGCCGTCTGCCTCGGACTCGAAGCGCTGTACGCGTGGGACCACGCGCTCTGGACCCGCGGGCCGCTCGTGCTCACGGTGCAGCTCGGGCTGCTCGCGACCGCGGGCGTGGGGCTCGTGTTCACGCGCGACTACCTGCGCGGCGAGCACGGCGTGGTGCCGGGCGCGCTGCTCCTGATGATCGTGGGCTTCACCCTCGACGCGGGCTACTCGTCGGTGCGCGACATCACGCAGGTGGCCATCGGCTTCTACCCGCTCACGGCGACGCGCCTCCTCTGGGGCCTCGCGGCCATCCCCTACGTCGGGATGATCGCGCTGCTGGCCCGGCGGCTTCGCGCGGAGCCCGATGCCGCGGCGCGGCGCGCGCTCCGGCGCACCACGGCGCTGCTCGCGCTCGGGCCGGCCTTCGCGGTGGTCGTCTCCGTGGCCATCGGCGCGCTGGGGGCGTCGTTCAACGAGCTCATCGCCGGCGTGCCCGCTGCCAGCATCTCCCTCGTCGGCACGGGCGTCATCGCCTACGCGCTGCTCCGCCACCGGCTCTTCGACATCGACCTCAAGGTCAAGCGCGGCATCCGCGACGGCACGGTCGTGGCGTCCTTCGCGGCCGCGCTGGTGCTCGCGCGCGAGGGCGTGCAGGTGGTGCTGCCGGGCGACGTCGCGACGCTCGTGGGCATCGCGGCCACGGGCACCCTCGTGCTGGCCTTCACGCGCGTCCGCCGCTTCGGCGAGCGCGTCGCCGAGGGCGCGCTGCCCCAGGTTTCCCCTTCTCCTGAGTTCCTCAACGCGCGCAAGGTGGAGGTGTACCGCGCGGCCCTCGAGGAGGCCCTCGCGCGCGACGGCGAGCTGCCCTCCCAGGAGGCAACGCGCCTCGCGTCGCTGCGCTCCGAGCTCGGCCTGAGCGAGCGCGACCACGCGCTGCTCACCTTCGCGGTGCGCTCGGCGCGCATGCCGTGGCGGCCCCGGCTCCTCGAGCCGGGCGCGCTCGTGCTGGGCCGCTACCGCGTCGAGCGCCAGCTCGGCCAGGGCGCCAACGGCACAACGTTCCTCGCGAGGGACGAGGCCAATGGGGGCGGGCGCGTGGCCCTCAAGGCGCTGCGCCCCGAGCGCGGCGGCGACCCCGCGACGATCCGCGAGGCGCGCGCGATGCAGGCGGTCAAGCACCCCAACGTGGTCGCGATGCGCGAGGTCGCGGACGCAGGCGACCAGGTGGTCATCGTCATGGAGTACATGGAAGGCGGCAGCCTCGCCGACCGCCTCGCCGAAGGACCGCTGGGCCCCGACGATTTCCGCCGGCTCAGCCGCGACCTGCTGCAAGCCCTCGGAGCGGTCCATGAAGCTGGCACGGTGCACCGCGACGTGAAGCCGAGCAACGTGCTCCTGGCCGCGGACGGCACCGCGAAGCTGGCCGACTTCGGCATCGCGCAGGTGGAGGGCTTCGAGACCACCGTCGGCGGCGGCGCGGGCGACCTCGGCACGGCCATCGGCACGTTCCGCTTCGTGAGCCCCGAGCAGGCGCGCGGCCGGCGCGTCACGGTGCGCAGCGACCTCTTCAGCGCCGCCGCGACGCTCTTCGAGGCCTCCACGGGCAAGCCCTACCTCGCGCCGCTGCCCGGCGAGAGCGCCGTCGAGCTCCAGATGCGGGCTGCAGCAGGCCAGCCGTTCCCGCGTGGATTCAAGGGTCCTCCGGGGCTGCGCGCGTGGTTCGCGAAGGCCCTCGATCCGCTGCCTGAGCGGCGCTTCCGCACCGCGGAGGAGATGCTGCAGGGCCTCGACCGCGCGCTCCTCACTCGGGCACGAAGCTCAGCCGCGAGCGGCCGAGCCCGATGATGTCGCCGGAGCGCAGCGCGCGCGATCCCCCTTTGGCCAGCGGGATCCAGTTCACAGCGGTGCCGTTCTTGCTGCCCGGGAGGTCGGTGATCACGAACTGGCTGCCGCGGCGCTCCACCACGGCGTTCTCGAGGCTCACGAAAGGGTCGTAGTCCAACGCGACCGCGAGCCCGCGCCGGCGGCCGAGGATCCAGCGGTCCTCGGGCCCCGCCTTGGCGTCGAGGGCGAAGGCTTTGCCCTCATAGACCCCATGCACGAGCACGAGCCGTGGGCCCTTGACCGCATCCGGCAGGTCGCTCGCCATCAGCGTGCCCGTGACGTCGCCGCCGACGCCCCCGCCGCGGCCCGCGTACATCGTGCTCAGCCGCCGCAGCTCCTCGGTCAGCGCGTACAGCTTGGGCGGGTTGACCACGTACCGCAGCTGCTCGCGGCCCTCGAAGTCCACGCGCTGCGTGCGCACCAGGTCCGCGTCGATGAGCTTGCCCAGGTGGGCGTGGATCGATTGCTTCGAAGCCGGCCGCTGCGGCCGCGCGCCGGCGCTGGCCCGCAAGGGTGAGAGCTGGATGTCGCCGAGGGCCTGGGGGTAGCGGAGCTTGTCGAGCAGCTCCAGCCGCACCGGGTAGGCGAGCGCGCTCAGGTAGTCCGCGAGGTTGGCGTAGTCGACGGGGCCCGCCAGGCGCTCGGCCATGCTGGGGGCAGGTGCTTGGGCGGGGATAGGGTTTGCTGGCATGCGCGACGCTCTCCAAGGGACCTGGGACCCAAATACGGCGTCAGGCAAGTGGTTGACGCGCGTCAGCCATCTGCCTGAAGGGAGAGCCGCAAGGCGCGCGTGCAGGTCATCGCGTGGCGGTCGGGCCCGCGCTTGGGAGCTGCGCCAGGGGCGATGACGCGAGCGCCGAGCCTCACGCGCGGCCCACGCCCGGCGCCGCGATGCTCAGCGAGCGCCACATGTACCACGCCGCCGCGCTGCGCCAGGGCTTCCAAGGCTCGGCGACGCGCTCCATGCGCGAGCGGGCTGGCATGGACTTCTGGCCGAGCAGGCGCTGCACGCCCTTCTGCACGCCGTAGTCGCCCACGGGCCAGACGTCGGGCCGGCCGAGGCTGAACATGAGGAACATCTGCGCGGTCCACGGCCCGATGCCGTGCAGCTCCGTCAGCGCCGCGACGACGTCGTCGTCGGGCGCGCGCGCGAGGGCGCGGAAGTCCAGGCGGCCCTCGTCCACGGCCTCCGCCAGCCCGCGGATGTACGCTGCCTTCTGCCGGCTCAGCCCGAAGGAGCGCAGCGTCGCCGGCGTGGTGGCCAGGATCTCGGCCGCGTTCGGGAAGCGGCCGTAGTGCGCGCGCACCTTGCGGCCGATCGCCTCGGCCGCGGCGCCTGCGACCTGCTGGTAGAAGATGCTCTCGGCCAGCGCCTGGAAGCGCCGGCGCTCCAGCGCGACCTTCGGCGGGCCGAGCGTCTTGACCAGCTCCGCGAGGCGGGGGTCGGCCGCGCTGAGGTGCTCGGCCGCGCCGGGCCAGAGGGGCTGCACGCCGGTGCACCTCGGCGGGGGCTCAAAAGGCTTCGCCCGGCGAAGGCCGGCGAGGCGCGGGCCGGCCGCCGAGCCTCGCTTCACGCTGAGCGCTCGGAACCCTCGCCCGCGCCCAGGCTCCGCAGAGATGTCGAGCAGCCAGTTGGGTGAGACGCTTCAAGTCCCTGGCCGCTGCTGGTGGCGCGGCAGCCCATGCTGCCGGAGGCCGGAACCATGCGCACCCTCGTCGCGACGTTGATCGCCCTCGCCATGACCATCCCCGCCGCGAGCTTCGCGGCGCCCCTGGAGGCCGACGCCCCAAGCCTGGACAGCGGCGACTTCGGCGTGGCCATGGACCCCGAGGTGCAGCACGCCATGGAGGCCATCCTCGCCCTCAGCGCGCTCACGCCCGGCGAGCTGGAGGGCACGCCGTTCTTCCAGCTCGACTGGCCGTTCCTCGTGGACGAGGACGGCGACGAGATGACCGGCGACCTCGAGTTCGGCGGCTCGTTGGGCGTGCAGTTCCCCGGCGGCAGGCTCACGGCGAACCCGAGCCTGACGTTCGGCGCCAACCAGGTGTGCCTCGCGGGCGTCATCATCAACGGATGCAGCGGCGGCGACATCACCGGCGTCAACGCGGGCACGTGCTTGACGGGCGGCGGCCTCAGCGGCGACGTGACGCTCAACCTCAACGCGGCCTGCGCGCAGCTGCGCGTCAGCGGCTCCTGCCCCGCGGGCCAGAGCATCCGCGTCATCAACCAGGACGGCACCGTGAGCTGCGAGCAGGACGACGACACCACGTACCTCGCTG
This sequence comes from Thermoplasmatota archaeon, assembly GCA_036003985.1. Classification (GTDB taxonomy): domain Archaea; phylum Thermoplasmatota; class SW-10-69-26; order JACQPN01; family JAIVGT01; genus JAIVGT01. The sequence continues at coordinate 13,329 of DASYRW010000041.1, read as the reverse complement.
GGACGGGGCTCAACCTCGTCGGCACGACCTTCAGCGTCAACACGGCTGCGATCCAGAGCCGCGTCGCGGGCACCTGCGCGGCCGGCAGCAGCGTGCGCGTCATCAACAGCGACGGGTCCGTGACCTGCGAGACGGACGACGACACCACCTACAGCGCGGGCTCGGGGCTCACCCTCACGGGCACCCAATTCAGCGTCAACACCGCGAGCGTCCAGAGCCGGGTCTCGGGCTCCTGCCCTGTCGGACAGTACGTGCGCGTCATCAACAGCGACGGCACCGTCACCTGCGGCACCGACGCCGACACGAACAGCGGCGGCACCGTCACCAGCATCACGGCTGGGTCTGGCCTCACGGGCGGCACGATCACCAGCAGCGGCACCCTGGCCGTGGACACCGCGACCATCCAGAGCCGTGTTTCGGGATCCTGCGCGGCGGGGAACAGCATCCGCGCCATCGCCAGCGATGGGACCGTCACCTGCGAGCCGGACGACGACACGAACAGCGGCGGCACCGTGACCAGCGTCGGCAGCGGCGCGGGCCTCACCGGCGGCCCCATCACCGGGTCCGGGTCGCTCAGCATCGCGACGGGCGGCGTCACGAGCGCCATGATCCTCGACGGCGCCGTGGGCGCGGCCGACGTCAACACCGTGGAGGTCCAGAAGCGCGTGAGCGGCTCGTGCCCGGCGGGCCAGAGCATCCGCGTCATCGCGTCGGACGGCACGGTGACCTGCGAGGCCGACGACACGGGCAGCGTGACCGCAGGCCAGGGCATCTCGGTGGTGGGCAACGAGGTCAGCCTGTTCAACTGCGGCCCCGAGGAGATCCCCAAGGGCGACGGCAGCGGCGATTGGGCTTGCTTCCCGGACGCCGACACCACGTACACCGCGGGCGCAGGCTTGCAGCTCAGCCTCACGACGTTCAGCGTCGCGAACAACGGCATCACGAGCAACATGATCTCCGACGGCTCGGTCTCGTCCAACGACATCGACCAAATGACCGTGCAGCGCCGCGTCACCGGGAACTGCGCCACCGGCAGCTCGATCCGCGTCATCAACCAGGACGGCACCGTCACGTGCCAGAGCTTCGTGACCAGCATTACCGCTGGCCCGGGCCTGACCTGCACCGGCTGCGTGGGCGGCGTGATCACGAGCGCCGGGACGCTCCTCCTCGCGGCGCCGACGGCCGTGACCATGGGCGGCGTGCTTTCCGCGACGTGCGGCTACGGCATGGTCCTGACGGGCGTGGACACGTCGGGCAACCCCTTGTGCACGGCCGACAGCTCGTGGCGCCTCGCCACGGTCCCGCGGACCAACACCTTCACCACCGCCGAGGCGACCAACGCCGTCGGATCCACGCCGAGCGTCACCATCGGCGCTGATGGATTCCCCGTCATCGCACACCGCGACGAGACCAACGGCGACCTCCGCGTGACCAAGTGCGCCAACATCAAGTGCACGTCCTCCTCGAGCACCTCGCCCGACACCGCGAACCAGGTGGGGGTGCGGCCGAGCATCGCCATCGCCGCCGACGGCTTCCCGATCATCGCCGAGCGCGACGCGACCAGCTTCGACCTGCGCGTGGTCAAGTGCGGCAACGCGGCCTGCACCTCGGGCAACACCGTGACGGCCGTGGACACCGGGGGCGACGTGGGCAACTACCCCAGCCTCGGCATCGGCACCGACGGCTTGGCCGTCATCTCGTACTACGATGCCACGAACGGCGACCTCAAGGTGCTGAAGTGCGGCAACGCATCCTGCAACGCGGGCAACGCGATCACCACCGTGGACAACGCTGCCAACAACGTCGGGCTCTACAGCAGCCTCACGATCCGGCGCAATGGCCTGCCCATCGTGGCCTACCACGACGAGACCAACGGCGACCTCAAGGTGGTGGCCTGCGGCAACGCGGCGTGCAGCGCGGGCAACACGATCAACACCCCCGACGCCTCCGCGAACGACGTGGGCGAGTACGCGAGCATCGCACTGTCCGACGACCTCTTCCCGGTGATCTCGTACTTCGACGCGACGGCGAGCGACCTGAAGGTCATGAAGTGCTCGGTCCCGGCCTGCGCCACGAACAACATCGTCATCGTGGACGGCACCAACGCGGGCTCATGGTCCAGCCTCGTCATCGGCACCGATGGGAACCCGGTCATCAGCTACGACGACATTGGCAACACCGACCTGAAGATCGCGAAGTGCACGGCGGTGGACTGCTCCGGCACCCCCTACGTGGCGAGCTTCGCATCGGGCAACAACGAGGGCGCCGGGACGAGCCTCGCCATGGGTGCGGACGGCCTGCCCTTCGTGGCGTACGCGGACAGCACCAACATTGACCTCCGCGTGGCGCACCTGGCCAACGAGTACGGCGCCTCGAACTGGTGGCGGCGGGGTTAGGCGGGCGCTCAGCGCCCCGCCGCGACCGACGCGGCGGGCGCGCCCTCGGCCCGCAGCATCAGGTCGAGGATGTCCACGTACACGCCGCAGGCCTTGCAGCGTCGCTTGGGTCCCAGGATCGGCGCCAACGCGCGCGCGTTGCAATGTGGGCAGATCTTCCGTGTGTTGCGCAAAGGAACCATCCCCTGCATCGTAGGGTCGCTCAAGGGTCAAGGCCTTCTCCGCACCACGCCGCATGGTGGGGGGCGCGGGCCTTCAAGGGGACGCGGGAGGAGGGCGCCCAGGTGCGACGAACTACCGAGAGGGTTCATCGCGGCGGACACGGCCAGGCGCGCGGCGTCCCTAGACCGGGTCCGTGCCGGCGTGCTCGTACCAGATCTTGGCCGTGCTGTCGGTGTGCACGAAGTCCATCAGCAGGTCCGCGACCTTGCGTGAGCCCTGGCCATTGGGGTGCGTGCCGTCGCTGTTGAAGTCGCTGCACAGCCACACCAGCCCATCGTCGCCGCGCGGCGTCGTGCCGTCGGCCCACAAGTACGGCCCCCAGCTCAGCCAAGGCAGCAGCACGCCGCTCGTGGGCTCCTGCAGGGTCACGAAGGTCGCCGGGCTCGCCAGTTGCTCCTCGATCAGCCACTTGACCGCGAAACCGCTCTCGTACGCGTACGCCTCGGGGTTCAAGCTCGTGGTCGCGTAGCCCGCGTAGATGCGGCTCGCCATGTAGACCAGGTGCGCGTTGGGGAAGTAGAGCTGGATGTCCTGCACGATCTGCCGCAGCAGGTCGCGCAGCTCCTCGGTCGCGGCCGGGAACCCCGCCGTGGGGCCGGCGATGGCTTCCTTGAGCCACACGGCTTGCACTTGCAGCGGGCTCAGGCCCGCGCCGACGAGCATCGTGAGGACTTGCTGCCAGTAGGCGCTCTGCGGGTCCGCGATGCGCCGCGCGTCCTGGCCGCCGATGGCGCCGTTGAAGGCCACGACCTGGGGGTGGCGGTCAGGGTCGGCGTTGCTGAGCGGCACGAAGGTGGTGAACTCGTTGCGCGTGTTGCTCATGCCGATGCTGAGGAACACGAGCTTGCCCAGCAGCGGGTCGGGGTTGCCGGCGAGGTCGCGCGGCATGGCGAGGGTCGCGAGCGCTTCGCCCAGCAGCGTGTGCGTCGCGGGGCGCTCGTTGCCGCCGCCGGGGTACAGCCCGCCCTCGAAGCCCTGATAGCTGCCCTGGCCGAGGTCGGTGAGCGGCACCAAGCCGGTGGAGGTCCCGGTGCAGTCGATCGCGAGCGCGGGCGGCGCGACGACGACGGTCGCCGGCAGCAGCAGCGCAAGGGTGGCGAGGATCGCCGTGCGCATAGGCGTCGCCGCGCGCACCGCCATGCCATGCCTTGAGGGTTTGCTGCGCCTCCCGTCCGTGTCGAACCGGGCTCACACGCACAGGTAGACTTGGACGACGACGACCGGCGTCGGCGTCTGCTGCACCGTGCAGAAGATGAGGGCGCCGCCCACGGGAACCGCGGGGGTGCACACCGAGCCGACGTTGCCCACGACGCACACCGAAGCGCGGAAGGCGGTGGCATCGCCCGGCACGACCGCGAGCGCACCGATCAGCAACAGGGCCGCGAGCAGGAGGGTCTTCATGGGCCGCCTCAGCCGGACGAGGGAATCTACCGTGATAAGGCTTCTGCCGGGCCGCTGCGGAGGCTCGCCGGGGGAAGCCTTGCGACAGCGTCGGCGCGGTCGTGGCCGCCCACCTAGCGCCCCGGCAGCACGGGGTCCGCGAACTTGCCGCACTGCGGGCAGAACGCGTTCAGGTGCGCGTCGAGCGTCGCGTCCGCGCCCTGCCAGCCGCAGAAGCGGCAGCGGAACTGGAAAGGAAGGGGCGCGGCCACGCTGGCCGATGGCCGCGCGCCCCCTTAGCTTTGGGCTACGGGTCGAAGGTCGCGCCCGCGTGGGCCTGGCTGACGATCAGCTCCAGCGGCTCGTCGGCCGGCATCGCGGCGGTGACCACGAGCCGGATCGCGCGCACGGTGATGCCCGCGTGGCCCAGCGACGGCAGGTCGGGGATCTGCTCGTTGAGCACGATGAACCCGATGCCCGGCAGCTCATGGACCGTGTTCGGCGGCGGCGTGCAATTCTCCTCCAAGCCGAGGGCCGCGCACAGGTCGAAGCTCGAGACCTTGACACCGACGAGGGTGGTGGCACCGGACGCCTCGAGGACGAACGTGCCATTCGTGTCGTTCAGCCTCGTGGCGGAGGCCTCGGCGTCGGCGCGCACCACCGTCGCCGTCAAGTAGCACGCTGGCGTGGGCTGCGTGCAGATCCCCTGCACTTCGGCGAACGCCGCCGCGGTGACCACGTCCCCGAGCGCGCCCTCCGCCATGCTCGCGGCGCTGTCCGCCAGCAGGTACGGCGCGGACTCCGGGACCGTGAGGTCCACCAGGTGCTGCTCGTCGTGGCCGCCCGACGCGCGCACGCCTGCGCCGCCCTCGAAGGTCACCACCGGCGTGCCCGGCGGCGGCTCGTAGCGCACGACGTGGGCCGTCGCAGAGACGTACTTGATCAGCGGCTGGGAGCAGCTGGTCGCCTGCGGGAACTCCGCGAAGGCGTCGGCGCTCGCGACGCGCAGCTCGAAGGGCTGGTCGCCGGGCGTGAGCGGATTCGCGTCGATGATGTGCACGTGCAGCGCGTTCACCGTGATGTGGCCCATGTAGCTGCCCCCGGACAACTGGCCGTAGGGCGGCTGGGACGCGCTCAGCAACTGCTCGTTGACCACGACGTAGCTGCCCCTCCCGAACAAGGACGAGGGCAGCCAGATCTGCGTGTTGGGCGTGTGGTCGCTGATCGCGTAACCGTTCACCTCGAGGCCGACGATGACGGTGCCGGCGCGGCTGAGGGTCGGCGTCTCGCTGTTGGCGCTGGCGCTCGCGACGGCGCGCAGGAAGTCAGCCCGCACCAACCCATCGAGCAGGGACACGTCCGCGACCTCGGCGAAGCTCAGCTGGCTCGCCTGCGGGGGGTCGGTGGCGACGCTGCTCTGGGCGGCCGCGGTGAGGATGTGGAGCTGGATGTCCCCGTCCTGCACGAGGTTCTCCACGGTGTACTCGCGCGTGACCTCCTGCGAGGAGCCGGGGCCCGTCTGCGTGCTCGCGGCTTCGCCCTCCGTGACGTCGAGGCCGAGCGCCGCATGGTCCAGCCGTAGGCCCACGGCGCTGCCGTTGGCGGTCGCGGTCGTCGGATCCGGTTCGCTTGGGACGCACGGATCCTGCGCGAAGCTGTCGCCGGAGAGCCCGGTCGCCGCGAGGATGGTCGCCAAGGCAAGCACAGGGAACTTGGCAAGGGCCATGTCATCCCACCGGCGCGCCATCGGGCCTTCGGGCCTTCACCCTTTCCGGAACAATCATCGCAGCATCGAAGAACCCCTCGCCGGTCAAGGCGGAAGGATCGCCTACGCGCATCCTAGTTCCCTTGGTTTTGGCGCCGAAGTTGCGTGATCGCCTGCGCGCATCCTCATCGTGGCGTCGTCGTGAGAGCATCCGAAGAATGGAACACCGCGCCCGCGCCGCGCACGGACGTTGCCGATGCCGAAGAGGGCGCCTACACGACCGTGGCGCCGGCCCGCGCTTGCCCGAACACGAGGTCCACCGCGCCCGTGGGCGCCCCGCTCGCCGTGGGCAGGATGTGCAGCGCGCGCACGGTGATGCCCGCGTGGGTGGCGGTGGTGGCGTCGCGGAGCTGCTCGTTGATCACGACCAGGCCCACGCCAGGCAGGCTGATGGCGGTGTTGGGCGCGGGCTGGCACGGCGTCTGGCCGAGGAGCGCGCAGACGTCCACGGTTCCGATCGTGAGCGCCTCGAAGGAGGCTGTGCCGGTCGCGATGCTCGACGCCGGCGACTTCTCGACGCGCGCGTAGGCCGTGAGCCGCACGCCCGCCGCCGACACCGTGCAGCCGCCGCCCGAGGGCGTGAGGCAGAGCCCGTGCAGCTCGGCGAAGGACTGCGACCGCACCGAGTCGGAGCCCAACGCGCCGAGGGCCTCGGTCTCGCCCGAGTCCATGTTCCACGTCGCGCTCGACCCGGCCGCGCTCCGGCTGTCGAGGTGCAGGTGATCGAAGCCGCCCGTCGCCGGCACCGTGGCACTGCCCGTCACGAAGGGCTCGATGCCCGTCGACGCCAGCGTGGCCCCGCGGGCGACGTAGGCCGACGCGTCGGCCGAGCGCGCCGGGACGGCCGTGCAGATCTTGGTCTGGGGGAACTCGGCGTTGGCCTCGGCGCGCGCGATCATGATGTCGAGGGACTGGGCGCCCGAGGTCGTGGGGTGCAGGTCGGTGATGTGGACGTGGATCGCCGTCGAGACCTCGCGGGCCTTGTACGTGCCGTTGGCGAGCTGCGTCGCCGCGGGCCGCGTGATCGAGGTGAACTGCTCGTTCACCATGACGTAGCTCGCCGCGCCGAAGGTCGCTGCTGGCAGCGGGATCCGCGTGTTCGGCACGAGCGCAAGGACCCCGACCCCCTGCACGGTGAGCGCGTCCACGGTGCTCCCCGCGCGGGTCGCCGAGGCGGTGCTCCCGCTGGCCAGCGTGATGGCCGCCGCGCGCGCCTGCCGGGCGGTGACGAGGCCGTTGAGGATGTCCACGCCCGAGATCTCGACAATGGTGGTGTGCGTGGCCTGCGCGGGGGAGGAGGTGATCAGGCCGGCCGAGGTGCCGTTGCCGAACTTGGCCTTGACGGGCCCGCTCGTCTCGAGGAGCGTGCGCTCGACCTTGCTCGCGCCCACGCCCGTGCGGCCGGAGTCGACCTGGAGGTAGGTCTGGTTGACCGAGGCGGCCAGGTCCTTCACCCAAACGCCTTGGCCGTTCCCGCTGACCTTGGCCTTCGCGGGGTTGGGCGCGCCGGGCACGCAGACCGCCGCGCCGGGCAGGGACGCGAGCAGGCTCGCCCCGCCCAGGAGCAGCACGATGGCGAACGCGAAGGAGCGAGGTCGCAGGGCCAGTCGAATCCCTCCACCACGGTGGCGGTGGCGGACCACCCGGCCCATGTCCCTTGACCGTTGCGGACCATGCGGCGGACGACGGCTCACGTGTGAACAAGTTTCGACGCCTTCGTGGTGAGGGCGCCGTCGCTGACCCACAACGTGATCCAGTAATCGCCGTGCTTCCCGTAGCGGTGCGTCGACCGCGCCCCGGTGCTCAGCCCGCTGCCGTCGCCCCACGCCCACCGGAACGTGAGCGCGTCGCCCTCGGGGTCGGTGCTCTTCGACGCGTCGCCGGTCATCTTCATGCCGCTCAGCGAGGTCCGGAAGGACGCGATCGGCGCGCTGTTGTCCGCCTGCGCGTGCACGAGCTGGCTCGTCTCCGTCGTCGAGGAGCCGTCGCTGACCCACAGCGTGATCCAGTAGTCGCCCTCGGCCGCGTACGCGTGCGCCGCGGTCGCACCCACGCTCCGCGCGGTGCCGTCGCCCCACGCCCACACGAAGCTCAGCGCGTCGCCATCGGCGTCGCTGCTCGCGGACGCGTCGGCGGCCACGTCGAGACCGCTCGAGCTCGCGCGGAAGGTCGCGACGGGCGCGCGGTTCTCCGCGTGCACGAGCTGGCTCGTCTCCGTCGTCGAGGAGCCGTCGCTCACCCACAGCGTGATCCAGTAGTCGCCCTCGGCCGCGTACGCGTGCGCCGCGGTCGCACCCACGCTCGGCGCGGTGCCGTCGCCCCACGCCCACGTGTACGTGAGCGCGTCGCCGTCGGGATCGCTGCTGGCGGACGCGTCGCCGGTCAGCGTCCGGCCGCTCCACGCGATGCTGAACGACGCGACGGGCGCGCCGTTGTCGACGTGGACCACCTTGCTTGCTTGGGCGGTGAGCGCGCCGTCGCTCGCCCACAGCGTGACCGGGTAATCGCCCCGCGCCGCGTACGCGTGCGTCGCCGTGCGCCCCTGGCTGACCGAGGTGCCGTCGCCCCACGCCCACACGAAGCTGAGCGCGTCGCCGTCGGGATCGGTGCTCGCCGACGCGTCGCCGACCAGCGTCCGGTCGCTCCACGCCGTGCTGAACGACGCCACGGGAGCGCCATCGTCGACGTGCACGGCCTTGCTGGTCTTCGCGGTCAGCGCGCCGTCGCTCACCCACAACGTGATCCAGTAATCGCCCTGCACCGCGTAGCGGTGGGTCGCCAGGCGGCCTTGGCCTGGCGCGCTGCCGTCGCCCCATGCCCACACGTAGCTCAGCGCGTCGCCGTCGAGGTCGCGGCTGCCGCTCGCGTCCACGGAGGCGTCGCGGGCCGCAACTGTGGCGCTGAAGGAGGCGCTCGGCGCGTGCTCCAGCGGGCCCCGCTCGCGCAGCACGCCGTCGCGCCACGCGGTCCAAGCAGGCTTGGCGGTGCCGTTGGCCCACATCAAGCCCCAGTGGCGCTCGGCCTCGCCATAGTAGTTGGCCGTGTCCATGGTGGGGCTGTCGCGGAGGCTGCGGTAGAGCAGGCCCTGCACGCCCGCCGCTTTGAGCTCGCCGATGCGGTCGAAGAAGCCCTGCACGACCTGGCTCTGCGTCGCGAGGTAGGAGGGCTCGGGGTAGCTGCTGAGCGCGAGGTCGGTGACGAAGCCGGGCTTGCCGAACAGCGCCTGCGCGCGCTGCGCGCCGAGGAGGGTCTCGTCGAACACGCCCTGGTACTTCGCGAGGCTGTCGCGCGTGCTGCCGCGCATCGCCTGCACGCCGACCAGGTCGCTGGCCGCGGCGGCGCGGTCCCACGTGCCCCACGACTCCCGGCCCCAGTTGCCCAGGCCGAGCACCACCTGCGCCGCGGGATAGCCGGCGCGGAGCGCAGCGGCCTTGTCCGCGAGCATCGCGTCGAGCGGCTCGTACGTCGCGACGCTGCCCTTGTTGAACTCGGTCTCGAGGATGATCACCGCCGCGCGGCCGCCGAGGCGCGCGGTCAGGTGCTGGCCCAACTGGGTGGCGAGCTGGCTCCAGCCGGCCTGGTCCTTCTGCGCTCCGTGGAGCGACGACCAGCAGCCGGCCTCGAGGCAGGTGGGGCTGATGTCGTCGCCCCAGTAATAGAACTGGATCGCCGGGGTCACGCCCGCGGCCCGCGCCTTGTCGAGCTCCACGTCGGGCCCCCCCCAGCCGTACTTGAGGTTCCACACGCCGACCCAGAAGGACGCGTAGTCAGGCTTGACCCCAGCATCGGTCTGGCCTTGCAGCGAGGCCGTGTCCATGCCCACGAGCAGCGGCGCGCCGGTCGCCGCGGCCGGCCCCATGACCAGCACGCCAGCGGGGACGATCAGCAGCGCGGCGAGCGCGACGGCGGGCCCGCGCCAGCGCGGACGCTGGGGCGGCGGCGGACACAGCATCCTCCTCGGGGCTCCCTCCTCGGCCGCGCCCGGACCCCAGGCCAGCAGAGGATGAGCCGCGGTTCTCGCGCATTCGTCTTAACGCATCCCCCGTCTCCCAAGAGGCTTCGGGGTGGAGCGGGCGATGCGGGAGGGGGACCTTTGTCCCGAGGACCGCCGGCATCGTGCGCAACCAGGGTCCAGTTGGTCGAAGAGGCCCCTCGGGCCTTCAGGCCTGGGGCGCCTGGGCCGCCGCCTGGGGCGGAGGCAGGGGCGCGATGTGGAAGCCCTCGCGCGGGCCCTTGAGCTGGACGCGATCCGCGATCTCGCGGATGTGGAACGCCTCGATGCGCCAGCGCTTCGCCCGTCCGGCCTGGCGGACCTCGATGGCGGTCAGGGTCCCCGCCGGCCCGAGCAGCGCGCGCTCGACCCGGCCGAGGTACTCGCCGCAGCCGGTCCAGACGGGCAAGCCGAGGAGCGCGGAACCAGACGCGGGCGGCATGGCCGGACCCTTGCGCGCGAGCCCAAGAAAGCGTTTCTCAATCATCATTCGAAACGAGGTTGCGACGTGCGATGAAGCCACGGCAAAGCCCGATGGCCCGGGCGCACGTCGCGGAACGGTGCACGAGCCCCGCACGCTCCGCGCTGCCCAGTCTGGGCCCTCGCACGGGCGCCCCAGCCTGGCCTTGGCGGCCGCGCTGCTCCTGCTCGCGCCCGCGCTCGCGGGCTGCAGCGTGCTCTCCGCCCAGGATCCCGGGAGGGGTGCGCGCACGCCCTCCGAGGTGCGCGCCGGGCCGGGCGGCCTGACGGTGGACGGCAAGCCCTTCACCGTGCGCGGCGTGCTGTACGATCCCGCCCCGCCCGGCGCGGACCCGAACGCGACCGTGCAGCCGTGGGACTGGACGGCCCACCCCGACGCCTACGACAAGGACTTCAGGCTGCTCAAGCGGATGGGCGCCAACACGATCCGCCTCGCGCGCGCGCCCCCCGACTGCCCGGCGCTCCTGCGCGCCCTCGACGCCGCGGACGCGTACGACCTCAAGGTCATCCTCGGCATCCGCGGGCCTTGGAACGCGGACCTCAGCGACGCGCTGGTGCACGGCCGCGCCCGGGGCGAAGCGGGCAAGCTCGTGGGCTGCGCGTGGTCGCACCGCGCGGTGCTGCTGTGGATGATGGGGGACGACGTGCCCGGCCACGCGCCGCGCGGCAACGCGACCGCCTGGTTCGCGCTGCTCGACGAGATCGCGCGCGACGCGCGCCGGATCGACGCGCACCACCCCGTCGGCACGGCGCAGGGCCTCGACGACCTCGACCTGCTCATCGCGCGCGCGCCGCAGGTGGACGTGCTGGGCGCGCTCGCCTTGCCCGCGCCGGCGGACCCCGCGGGCTGGCTGGCACAAGCCGACGCGATGTGGCCCAACCGCGCGGTCGTGGTCGCAGCCTTCGGCGCGGACGCATGGGACGCCGCCCGCAGCCGCGAAGCCGGCGACGCGCAAGCGGCTGCGGTCGTCGCGACGTGGGAGAGCATCGCCAGCGCCGCGAGGGCGCGCAAGGGCATCGCCGGCGGCGTCGTCGCGGAGTGGACCGACGGATGGTGGCGCGCCGGCAACGCGGCCCGCCACGACCGGGACGGCGAGCCGAGCGTGGAGTACCTGGGCCTCGCGCGCGTGAACGCGACCTACCCCCTCGCGCGCGACCTGCGGCCGGCCTACGCGACGCTGCGCGCTGCCTGGGGCAGCGATCCCACCGGGCCCGCGCCGAGCATCACCAACCTGCGGGGCATCGCGAACCGCAGCCACGTGCGCGTCCTCGCGGACGTGACGAGCTTCGGCGGCGAGCCCGTCGACGTCAAGCTGCGCTACCGCGTGAACTCGGGCGAGTGGGCGCAGCGCGCCATGTGGAAGGCCGCGAACAACGCCACCTACAGCCTCGAGCTCGGCCCGTACCAGGGCGTCGCCGTGGTGTTCTTCCAGGTCGTGGCGAAGGACGCGCTGAACCGCACGCGCCTCTCCGAGGAGTCGGCCGCGCGCGTCGCGGCGGGCTCGACCTTCGTGGACCAGCTGCTGCGGCCCGTGGCGGAGTTCTTCGACGGCCTCGGCCACTGGTTCGGCGAGCGCCTCTCGGGCGGGAGCCCCGCGCCCGCGCCCCAGCAGACCCCGCCCTCGTGGGCCACGGCGCCTCCCGAGCCGACGCATGCCCTCATCGCGGGGAGGTGGGCGCCTGGCTGAGCCGGCGCACAGCCCCGGCGACCTCCTCACGTGGTTCGTCGACCAGCTCGGGCGCGCGGCGCACTGGCTGGCGGCGCGCGTGCAGCCGACGGTGGACGAGCGCGGCGCGGTGATGCTGCTCGTCGGCGGGCTCGCCATGCTCGCGCTGGTCATCGGCATGCTGCTCGTGCGGCTGATCGTCAACGAGGCGGCGCCTCCGCGGGTCACCCAGCCCCGGCCGCGCCGCGTCCTGGTGGACGTGCCCGCGCCGCCGCCGGCTGCCGAGCGCGCAGCGACCGCCGCGACCGTGGACCGCGGCTCGCCCGACGACGTGTTCCGCCGCGGCCGCGGCGTCGGCCAGAGCTTCGCCGGGGACACCCTCGATGCCACGCTGGACCGGGTCGCAGCGAGCGGCGCGGGCGCGCCGCGCCTGCTTCGCTTGCTGCAGGGCCGCGCGGTCGTTCGGCTGCATGCCTGCCAGGGCTGCGCGGGGCCGGGCCAGGAAGGCTGCCCGTTCGAGGCCGGGCTGCTCGAGGGGGCCTTCGCGGGCCTGTGGGGCAAGGGCACGGTGGTCCGCGAGGTCGCGTGCGGCGGGCCGGCGAGCCAGGTGTGCGAGTTCGAGGTGCGCGCATGAGCCGGCGCGAGGAGCAGACCGAGGTCGCGCTGCTCTCGCTGGTCGGGCTCGTGCTCGGCGCGGCCGCGGGCGCGGTCGCGTACGTGTCGTTCGTCTCCTACATCCCCCTCACGAGCCCCGTCACGATGGTGCAGCACGTGCTGCGCCTCGCCTGGCCGCCCACGCCCTCCGCCCTCGCCTTCGAGGTGCTCGGCGCCCTCGTGGGCCTCGCGTTGGCGAGCTTGAGCGCGCGCGCGGCGCCCATCCGCGGCCTCGTGCGCGGCGTCTTCGGCTCCACCTTGGGCGCCTTCGCGGGCTTCCTCACGTACAGCGCGGGCTACGTCGCAGCGACCTACCCGACCGCGCCCTTCACGCGGGCCTTTCCGCTCTACCTGGCGGAGGCGGCCTACTCGCTCACCCTGGTGGAGTTCCTGTGCGTCGGCGTCGGCGCCGCGGTCGGCCTCGCGGTCGCGCGGCAGAGCTGGCGCTTCCAGGGCGTGCTGGGCTACATCGCGCTGTTCACGGTCGTGGTGGGCTACATCGCGTACACCGTCGTGGTCACGCTGCCGCGCGTGCCGCCCAACAACCTGCCGCTGTCCTTGGTGCTCTTCGGCGCCGAGGCTGCCAGCTTGGCCATGGTGGTGCTGTTCAGCTTCTACAACCTCGACGTCAGCGTCCGCAAGCGCTGGCGCCGCGGGCCGCAGCACCGGGCCTTCTCGAAGTACTTCCTGCCCAAGGTGGCGTTCCACGTCGCGGTGTACAACGAGCCCCCAGGCCTCGTCATCGCGACCCTCGAGAGCCTGCAGCGCGTGGCC
>DASYRW010000040.1:0-15565 GCA_036003985.1 Thermoplasmatota archaeon | reverse complement strand
GCTGCTCGCCTGCAGCGAGGCGGGCACCGCCGTGCAGCCGGCGAGCACCATGGCCACCATCACCGCGAGCAGGGCCAGCTTCCCGCGCATGCCTCCAACCTCGGAGGAGGCACGGCCTTCGGGGATTCAAGTAGGTTGTGGCTTCGCGGCGGCGCCGGCCGGCGCGCGCGCCTGGAAAGGCTAGGCGGCCGTGGCCAGCAGGACGGCCACGGCCAGCGCCACGTCGCCCGGCGAGAGGTGCCCCTCCTTGCGCAGGCGCCGCACGAACCGGCTGCGGCGCTGCGCGCGGCGCAGGTCGAGCTGGATGCCCACGTCGGCCCAGGCCTCGCGGATGCCTCGTCGGCTCTCCGCGACGATGCGCTCGACGATCTCCGGCGGCGGCATCTCCGCGCCGCGCTGCTGGTTGCACGCCGCGTGCGCGAGCCTGAGATTGGCAGGGTGCAGCGTGCCACCGCGCGACCTGGGCAGGATGTGGTCGATGGTGATGCGCCAGGCGCCCTGGCCGAAGGGGCCGCGGCACAGCCCGCAGCGGAACCCGTCGCGCGCTGCCAGGTACGCAGCCATCTCGGACCGCGCGCTGAACGGCTTCACCGCTGCTCCTTCGGCGATGCGCGAACCTGAAGGTTTCGGGACTTCACCCGCCGCGACGCCTTTGAACCATGGGCTTATGGCCGCTCGGCCCACGTGCTGATACGATCTCGCTGCTCAGATGGTGACGTCCGCCCCGATGGCGAAGGGCGGGTCCTCGCGCGCGTCGCCGAACGGCGGCAGGCAGAAGCCCGCGCACACCGGCCCTGTGAACGACTCTTCCGGGAAGCTCGCCGTCCACGCTCCTGCCTCGCCGCCGAGCACGAAGAGCCGCGCGCCGCCGTCGGGCGCGACCCAGTGCGCCTCGGTGGGGAAGTGGTAGCCCACGTAGCCGAAGAGCTGGCCTTGCACAGCGAGGGGCGCTTCGTGGCCGCTGTACTGCCACGTGCGCACGTAGCCGCTCGTGCCCGCGCCGAAGACGTCGAGGGCGGTCTCGGAGCCGTCGAGGCCGCGCGCCCAGAACGCCTCGCCAGCTTGCGTGGCCAGCACGTCGGCGGCGCCGTGCACGCGGAAGATGCCGTCGGCGCTGCCCTCGCCGGGTCCGATGACGAGCACGAAGAGGTACTCCGCTGGTTGCATGGGGTAGGTCGTCCAGCCGCCCCCGCCGACGCTGTAGTCGCACGCGCACGCGTCCACGCCCGCGACGCGCACGACCGCGTGGAGCGCGGGCTGGAAGTCGTAGGCGAAGATCACGCTCATGTCGTAGCCCGCGCCGTCCTTCATCACGGCGTTCAGCACCGGCAGGACGGGCTGGTCGCTCGCCAGGGCGTTGTAGCTGCCGCCCAACTCCACGTCCGCGGGCTCGTCGAGGCGCACGCGCCACGCGCGGAACTCGCCGGCCGGGATGGGCCCCGAGAGGTCGATCAGGTTCGCGGCTGCGGGCAAGCCTGGCAGGGCAGGCAGCACGAGCAGCAGCGCCGCGGCGAGGGGCAGCAGGCGGGGCATGGCTCCCCAGCCCGAGCGGGGTGCTTGAGCCTTCTCTGCGCCGCCCCGCCAACGGCTTTAGCCCCCTCCGCCATGCGAGGGCGTGCCGGCGCTCCGCCGCGGCCTGGGCCTGGTCGAGATGGTCGCGGTCGCGGTGAGCATGATGCTCGGCATCGGCATCTTCTTCGGGCCGTCGGTGACCGCGCGCGAGTTCCCCGACGCTGGCATGGTGCTGGGGCTCTGGGCGGTGGGCGGCGCCATCGCGATCGCGGGGGCATGGGTGTTCGGCCGACTCGCCGCGCTCTACCCCTTGAGCGGCGGGCCCTACGTGTACCTGCGCGAGGCCTTCGGGCCCCTGCCCGCGTTCCTGTTCGCCTGGACCAGCATGGTGGTGATCGGCCCCACGGGCATCGCGGTGCTCGCGACGCTGCTGGCGGCCAACGCGGGCTTCGTCGCGCCTCTCTCGGGGCTTGGCTTGCAGCTGCTGGCGGTGTGGAGCATCGCAGCCTTCGCCTTCGTGAACGTCCTCGGCGTCGTCGCTGGCGGGCGCGCCCAGACCGCGCTCACGCTGCTCAAGCTCGCGCTCATCGCCGCGCTCGTCGTCGTGTTGTTCGCTGGCTCGCCCCCCGCTGCGCCCGCCGCGGCCTTCGCGGGCGGCGGTCGCTTGAGCGTCGCGTTCGTGGGCGTGCTCTTCGCGTACGGCGGGTGGGAGATGAGCGCGCTGGCCAGCGAGGAGGTGCGCGACGCGCGCCGCACCGTGCCGCGGAGCCTGCTGGTGGGTGCGGCGGTCGTCACGCTCGTGTACCTGGCTGCGACGGGGAGCTACCTCGCCGCGCTCGGCGCGGACGGCGTCGCGCGCGCCCAGGCGCTCGCGCCCGAGGCCGCGGCGCGCGCACTCCCGGGCGGCGCAGGGATCGTCGCGATCGCGGTGGCGATCTCCGCGGCCGGCACCATCAACGCGCTGACGCTGCTCGTCCCGCGCGCGACCTTCGCGCTCGCGCGGGACGGGCTCATGCCCAGCGCCCTCGGCGCGCTGGGGAAGCGCGGCACGCCCGCGGCGGCCATCGCGCTCCAGGGCTTGCTCGCGACGCTCTACCTGCTCACGGGCGCCTTCGTGACCATCGCGACGTACGACGTGCTCGCGGTGGCGGTCTTCGTGGTGCTCACGAGCCTCGCGTTGCCAGCGCTGCGGCGCCGCATGTCCCGGCCCGTGGGCCGCGCGATGCTGGCAGCCGCGCTGGGCGTCGCGGCGGTGTACGTCGGCTTCGTCGCGCTCTCGCTCGTGGAGAACACGGCGACCGCGCTCGTCGGCCTCGCCCTGGTCGCGGCCGGGGTGGTGCCCTACGCGGCGATGCGCCGCCGCTTCGCGCCGGCGCGCGCGACGAGCAGCGAGCCTTCATAGCCACGCGCGCGGTTGCGGCTCGCGTGCCCCTGGCGAGCTTCGACCTCGAGCGCTGGCTGCGCGCGCACCAGAGCGAAGCGCGCTGGCCCATCGGCGGCAGCGGCGCGCCCCAAGCGAGCATCCAGCCCTTCCTCCCCACGGGCCCGGCCGAGTGGGAGCGCCTGTGGTCGCAGCGCGCCGACGACGCGACGCGCGCGCTGCAGGAGGCCGTGGCCAAGAGCTACGGCCTGCGCGCGGAGGAGATCGTGCCCACGCAGGGCGCGAGCGAGGCGGACGCGGTCGCGGCGCTGGGCCTCGCAGGCCCGGGCGCGCACGTCGTGGTGGAGGAGCCGGCGTACTTCGCGCTGTTGCAGCCGGCGCGCGCCTTCGGCTGCCGCGTCACGCGCGTGCGCCGTGCGCCCGAACAGGGCTTCCGCCTCGACCCCGGCGAGGTCGCGCGCGCGCTCACGCGCGACACCAAGCTCGTGGTCACGGCGCAGCCGCACAACCCCAGCGGCGAGCGCAGCAGTGACGCAGAGCTGCGCGAGATCGCCGACGCGTGCGCGGCGCGCGGCGCCTGGCTGCTGGTGGACGAGGTGTTCGCCGACGCGACCGGCCCAGCCAGCCCCGCGCGGCTGCTGCACGACCGCATCCTCACCGTCAACTCGCTCACCAAGTGCCTCGGCTTCGGCCCGCTGCACGTCGGCTGGCTCGCGGCCCACCGCGACGCGCTCGAAGCCTTGGACCGAGCGAAGAGCCACCTCAGCGTCAACAACCCCGTCCTGGACCTCGCGCTGGGCGCGCGCGTGCTGGCGCAGCGCGAGCGGCTGCTGCAGGCCACCATCGCAGCGCGCGCGGCGAACGTGCCGGTCGTCGAGGCGGTCGTGCGCGATCTGGGCCTGGGATGGCACGAGCCCCCGCGCGGCACGACGTGCGTCGTGCGCCTGCCTCCAGCCCTGCAGGACGACGTGGCCTTCGCGCGCTCCCTGCTCGAGCGCGAAGGTGCGCTGGTGGCGCCCGGAGGTTTCCTCGAGCTGCCCGGCTGGATCCGCCTTGGTCTGCTCAGCGGCCACGATCAACTGCGTGGCGGGCTCGCGGCGATCGGCCGCTTGGTCCGGGCCTAGGGAAGCTGGTACGCGACCTCGCCGTGCTCGTGCGCGTCGATGCCCTCGATCTCGGCCTGCTCCGGGACTTGGATGGGCCCGAGGGCCTTGAGGACCCGCAGGATCGCATAGGTCATGCCGAAGGCGAAGATCGCCACGAACACCGCCGCGCCGACCTGCGCCAGGAAGAGACCCGCGCCGCCCTCGACGAGGCCGCGCTGGTTGTTGACCGCCGCGGAGGCGAAGATGCCCGTCGCGATCACGCCCACGGTGCCGCCGATGCCGTGGCACGCCCACACGTCCAGCGCGTCGTCCCACGTCTTGCGCGCGCGGAACTTCGTGGCGGCGTAGGGGATCGCTCCCGCCAGGATGCCGATGACGATGGCGGCCCACGGCGCGACGAAGCCGCTGGCGGGCGTGATGGTCGCGAGCCCTGCGACCGCGCCGGTCATGGCGCCCGTCGCGGTCGGCTTGCCGTCGAAGGCCCAGTTGAGGCTCATCCACGTGAGCATGCCGAAGGAGCCGCCGAGCATGGTGGTCACGAAGGCGTTGGCCGCGACCGCGTTGGCCGCGAGGGCCGAGCCCGCGTTGAATCCGAACCAGCCGAACCAGAGCAACCCAGCCCCGAGCGCGACGTAGGGGATGTTGTGCGGGTCGGTGCGCTCGCCCTCGCGCAGCTTGCGCGGCCGGAACACGAACACGCACGCCAGCGCCGCGAAGCCGGCGCTCATGTGCACCACGTAGCCCCCAGCGAAGTCGATGACGCCGCCCTGCGCGAGCCAGCCGCCGCCCCAGATCCAGTGCGCCAGGGGCACGTAGACCAGCAGCAGCCACGCCGCGATGAACACGAGGTAGCTCTTGAACCGCATGCGGTCCGCGAAGGCTCCGCTGATGAGGGCCGGGGTGATGATGGCGAACATCAGCTGGAAGGCCATGAACACCGTGTGCGGGATCGTGGGGCCGTAGACCGCATGGGGCTCGCCGCCGACGCCCTGCAGGCCCGCGTACGCGAGCGACCCGAGCAGGCCGCGCATGTCGGGGCCGAAGGCCAGGGAGTAGCCCACGATCACCCACACCGCGGTGACCACCCCGAAGGCCGCGAAGCTCTGCATCTTGATGCCGAGCACGTGGCGCGCGCGCACCAGGCCGCCGTAGAAGAACGCGAGGCCCACGGTCATGAGCATGACCAGGGCCGTGCTGACGAGCATGAACGCGGTGTCGCCGCTGTCGATGGCCATCGGGGCACCTCGGGTGGCCGGGGCCATCGCTCCGGCCAGGCTCATGCGCTCCGATGGCGCGCGCTTCGGAAAGGCCGCGCTGGCGGCTCAGATCGGGAGCGTGACCTCGGGGCAGAAGTCCGGCGGGCTGAGCGGGGTCTCGACGCACGCGTCGATGCATTGCAGCGCGATGGCCTGGAAGCACACCTCGGCGCCGACGCGCATGCCTGCCTCCGCGGGAGCCGAGCCGGCGGCGAGCGCGAGCAGCGCGACGCCCAGGACGAGCGGGAGGAGCCGCATGGCCCCGCATGGCCGCGCGGGCCCTTGAGCCTGCGCCCTGCCCGGGCCGGTCCTGGGGTCGATGCAACCCCGCCGCCGCGTCTCAACCGCCGTGGGCCTGGTCGTTGCCGCCCGCCAGCGCGCCGTCGATGCTGAGCACGACTGCGCCGTCGGCGTCGGTGACCACGAGGTCCACCCAGTCGTCCGCGCCGGGCTCGCCGGCATCCACGAGGATCCACTGCACGGAGTAGCCGGCCTCGCCGTTGACGCTGCCAGCGCCGCTGCCCTCCATGGTGTCGAAGCCCGCCGCGGGCGGCGACGCGTCGACGCCGGGGTCGTCCCTGCACGCGTTGGCCGCGAGCGCGTCGAGGTGGAACACGTGGCCGGCCCACGCGATCTGCAGGTGCGCGGGCGTGTCGTCGGCGCCGCACGGCAGCACGAACCCCAGCGTCGCGGGCCGCCCCTCGCCGAGGAGGACGCCGCCGCCGGTCATCCAGCCGCTCAGGCCCGCCCCACCGCCGCACGGCGGCAGCTCGCACCCCGGCGCGCACGGCGGACCGCTGCCATCGGGGCAGTTGCAGTTCGCGCCCGTCTCCGGGTCGCACACCGGCGGCCCGCACGGCGGCGCGTCGCAGCCACCGTCGCAGGGCGGAGCCTCGCAGCCCGAGCCGTCGCCGCCGGGCGTAGCGCTGACCTCGTTCGAGTCGGGGCCCTCGCCGCGGAGGTTGACCGCGGTGACGATGTAGTAGTAGGTCACGCTGTTCGTCACGTCGGTGTCGAGGTACACGTTCACGGCGGCGAGCTGGACCAGCAGCGCTTCGTCGCCGCTGGCGAGGCCGCGGTAGAGGCGGTATTCGCTGATGGCATGGCCGTTGTCGTCGGGCGTGGTCCAGGTCAGCTCGACCTCCCCGTCGCCCGCGCTCGCGCTCAGGACCGGCGCGTCGGGGACGCGGCGGCCTCCGCCACCGCCGCCGCCCCCACCGCTGCTCTGGCCGCCACCGGAACCGCCCTCCACGGTCACCACCGGCTGGAAGTGCGCGAGGGCAGCTGGCGCGTCGCACGCGTCGCCGCGGCCATCGCCGTCGCGGTCAGCCTGGTCCGGGTTCGCGAGGAGCGGGCAGTTGTCCGCGGCGTCCCACACGCCGTCGCCGTCGTCGTCGAGGTCGCACGCGTCGCCCAACCCGTCTTGATCGGTGTCGAGCTGGTCGTTGGCGACGGTGGGGCAGTTGTCGGCCCCGTCGGGCACGCCGTCGTTGTCGTCGTCGTCGTCGCATGCGTCGCCGAAGCCGTCCCCGTCCGCGTCGGGGAGCGCCAGGAGCGAGTCGCAAAGGTCGGGCGCGGCGAGGGCCGTGATGGCAGGGCCGCGGTTGAGCATCAGGACGAAGAGGATCGCCACGAGCAGGGCGTAGACCACCGCCATGCCGTTCCAGAGGCGGTGGAGGCCAAGGGGTGTGAGCCCCGCGAGGTGGATGCCGTTTGCCATGCAGGCGCGCTCCTTCGCCCACCCAACGCGCTGCCAAGTGGCGTGGCTGCCGGGTTGGGGCGTGCACGCCCTCGCGGACAACGGCGGGGACCGCGCGGTGTACTTGAGCGCTGGGCGCAAGCCTTTAGGCGCCCCGCGGGCCCGGATCCATGCCGACGCCGCGGGCCGTGTCCGAGGGGCCGAGCGACTCGACGGCGGGGGTCACGGCGAGCCCCGGCCGCGGGCCGCCCAACAGCACGTAGAACCGATCGCCCCAGCTCGCGGCGCCGAAGCCGTGGCGCGGCGTGGCCAGGCTCGGGAGGGGAAGCCACCGATCGGCCGCGGGGTCGTACCCGAACGTAGACGCGAACACCTCGGTGTCGTTCTCGCCCCCCGTGGCCACCACGAGGCCGCGCCACACCGCCGCACTGAAGGCGCCGCGCACCACCGGCATGGGGCTCAAGGTTTCCCAGCGTCCGCGCGCGGGGTCGAGGGCCTCGACGACGTCGAGGTCGGTCGCGTGGCTCTGGCGGTCGCCGCCGAGGACGAGGACGCGCCCGCCCGCCTCGACCGCGGTGAGGTGGTCGCGCCCCGTGGGCAGGTCCGGCGCGCTGCCCCAGGTGTCGCGCACCGGATCGTACACGTCCACGGTGCGCGCGAGGGCGCGGTCCCCGCCGAGGCCGCCCACGATGTACACCTTGCCGTCCACGACGGCCGCGGCGTGGGCGAGGCGCGGCGCGGGCAGCGGGGCGATGGGGGTCCAAGCGGCCGCGCCTGGCGCGAGCTTGAAGGCGAGCGGCGTGGGCAGGAACGCCTCGGTCGTCGCGCCGCCGAAGACGAAGAGCGTCGTGCCGACGCCGACCACGGCGGTGTGGTGCACGCCGATCGGGTAGTCGGGCGCGGCGTGCCAGCGGTCCGCCGCGGCGTCATAGACCTCGACCTTGCGGCTGTCGCGGCCGTCGGCGGTGAAGCCCCCCACGACGTAGATCTCCGCGCCGAGCTGGCCGGCCGCGACCTCGCTCCGGGCCGTGGGCGCGGGCGCGTGGCTCACCCACGCCAAACCCGCCTGGGAGCCTGGCGCGGGCTCCGCGGGGCCGAGGCAGCCAGCCAGGACAAGGGCGACCAGCAGCCCGGCGAGGGCGGGGGAGAGGCGCACGGGGCCGCATCCCAGGGCTGGACCAAAAAGCTGCTTGCGCGGGCGCGCGCCGGGGCGCGCACACGCGGGGGCGGACAGGGTTCGGCGCACCTCCAGCGGTCCCGCGCCCGGACGGTGTCCGACGAGCGGAGAGGGTGAGGATGCACCGACAAGCCGCGTGCCCGCGTCGTGGTGGTGGGAGCGTACCACTAGAAACACCTTGAGCCCTTGCAGCCTTGGTCCGGCGATGGCCCCGGACCCGGGCGCGGACGTCGCACCTTCGATCCTCCTCGTCGATGACGAGGCGGACATCCTCGACGCCGTGCGCGAAACGCTGCAGGCGCTGTTGCCGGGCGCGCGGGTGCTCATGGCCTCCTCGGGCCCCCAGGCGCTGCAGATGCTCCGCGAGCAGCGCGTGGACCTGATCCTCAGCGACTACAAGATGCCCGGGATGGACGGCCTCGCGTTCCTGCGGCTCGCCTGGCAGCAGAACCCCGGCACGCCGCGCATCCTCGTGACCGCGTACCCGGACCGCCACGTCGTGGTCGAGGCGGCGCGCGACGCGGGGGTCGCGGGCGTGATCGCGAAGCCGTTCCTCGCGAGCCAGCTCCTGGCCACCGTGGAGGGCGCGCTGCACACCGGCCCCGCCGCGGCCGCGCCACCCGCGTAGCGCCGCGCATCCCGCGCTCCAGGCTCGGGGCGGCCGCGGATGCCGCCCGATGCATTGCGCTCGCGACCGGGGCTCACGGCAACCGCCCGCGGCGGGCGCCGCGGCGCGGCGCGTCGGGCACGCCCTCCAGCAGCCGCACCACGCGGTGGAACCGCGCGGGCCCGGGCGCTTCGGCGAAGGCCTTCACGGCGGCGCGCAGCTCGGCGGCGCGGGCGGGGGAGACGCGGATGGGGGCCATGCGCGGTCGGACGCTTGCGGGGTGGTGTGGATTGTGGTGAGGGCATCGAAGGTCCGTTCGTCCCCGCGGTGACAAACGGCCCCGCTGCCGAGGGGGCCGAAGGGCCCGTCCGCAGGCGTGCCGTATTTCAGCGTTGCCATCGAGGTTTTAGAGGGGCGCCGTCCGACCATGGCCCGATGCTGCGCGGCGCGTGCGCCCTCCTGTTGCTGGCCCTCGCCTTGCCGGCCGCGGCAGGGCAGGTGCCCGTCCCCACCATCGACCCGCCCGTGGACCCGGGGGCGGGCGACGGCGACGAGGTGCCCGTGGAGGACACGCAGGGGGATGTCGAGGACGCCTCGGGCGCCGACATCTCGCTCCCCGGCGACGAGGACGGCGGGCCCGAGAACGCGACCGGCGGCGACGATGCCGGCGATGGCGACGACGACGGCGGCGCCGGGGCCGGGACCGGCAGCGGCGGCAGCCGCTGGTCGGGCAGCGCCGGCGGCGCTCGCACGTCGGGCAACGCGTCGGGCAACGGCACGGGCGCGAGCGGCAGCGCGAGCATCGGCAGCGCGGGCGCGGCCGGCTTGCCGGTGGACACGGGCAACCTGCGCCCGAGCGCCGTGGGCGACGGCTCCGGCGAGCCGCCCGCGCAGCCCAGCGGCAAGTCTGGCTCCAGGGAGCGCCCGCTGCGCGTGCCGGGCCTCGAGCCCCTCCTGGGGCTGGCCGCGGTCGGCGCGCTGGCGCTGCTGCTGCGCCGCGCGCGGCCGTGATCACGGCGCGAGCAGGCCCGCGTCCTCGACCCACAGCGCGACGGCCAGCCCGATGGCCATGCCCACGAAACCTGCCGCGCACACCATCAAGCCGAGCCTGCGCTGCGCCTGCGGGCCACGCGCATAGGCCATCCACCCGAGCGCGACGGCGATGAGGCCGGTGAGGGGCGGCAGGAGCAGCGTGCTCGCGAAGGCCATGATCGCGCCCACCTGGAGGTGGCCGCGGTAGTCCTTGCGCGCGGCCTCGCGCACCTCGGGCGGGATGGTGAACCGCGGCGCCGGCGCTTGCGTGGCTTCCCGGGTCGCGTCCGGCGGCGCCTCGAGCTGCGCGGGCGGCGTGAACAGCACCGTGCCGCAGCTGGGGCAGACCTGGCTCCACAGGGGGGCCTCGCCCTTGCAGCGCGGGCACTCCACGCCGCGCCATCTTGGCTTGGGACCATGAAGCTGCTGGTGCGCGACCGCGCGCTGCGGAACCCTTTTGCGGCCGAGCCGCGATGGCGCGGCGCCGCAGGCGTGGTCTAGCTGGTTAGGACTCAAGCCTTCCAAGCTTGTAGCTCGGGTTCGAATCCCGACGCCTGCATGGTCAGAGCTCGCCCTCGTCCGCGTACAGGCTCGGCCCGTGCTGCAGGCGCGTGACCGTGCCAAGCGATGCGCGGCTGTCGCCGGGCTGCCCCGTCGGCGCCACGCAGGCAGCGCTCGTGCAGCCGTCCGCCCAGCCAACGAGGATGCGGCCGTGGCTATCGAGGCTCGCGCCCTGGAAGTCGAGGAGGTTGCGGCACGGGTTGTTGCCGCCGTTCATCCAGATGCAGCCGCGCTGCACAGGGTCGGTCGGGGTGGTGTCCACGGTGGACCACGTCGCGCCGCCGTCGAGGGTGATGCTCACGTAGAGGTGCCACTCGCCGGTGAACTCGTCGTCCTGGTCGTCGCCGCACGTGGGCGTGCCGTAGAACGCCAGCGCCGCGCGGCCCGCGTCGCCAGCGACCATCATCGGCATGCGGGTATTGCACACCGTGAAGGGCGCGCTGACGTCCACGGGCGCGGCCCAGTCCACGCCGATGTTGTCGGTCCAGCTGACGAGCGGTTTGCCCGCGCTGGTCATGCCGATCCAAGCGCGGTTGTCGTTGCCGATGGCGATCGTCGGGTCGCTGAGGCCGTCGTCGGTGCCCTCGATGGGCCACGCGCCCCACAGCAAGCCGTTGGTGCGGCTGATGATCGCGCCCTGCTGCGTGCCGCAGTCCTTGTTGGGCACGTAGACCGTGCCGATGTGATCCACCCGGACCTGGCCGCTGAGGCCGCCGCAGTTGTTGTTGGCGTTGATGGGCACGTAGGGGCCCCAGGTGAGGCCGTCGTCATCGCTGCGCGCGCACACCTCGATGCCGAGCTGGCCGCAGTAGTACATGGCGTTCAGCGCGCCGGTAGCGGGCGGGGGCAGGTTGAGGATCGTGTCCGGGTTCGGGACGGTGCCATGGGGGCCAGTGCCGACGCTCTGGTGGTCGAAGAAGGGGAAGCTCGTGGGAACGTCCGTGGGCACCCAGACCTCGCCGTCGTTGAGGACCGGCGCGTCCTGGGTCATCCATACGTAGCTCGCCGCGCCTGCGAGCTGCACGACGAAGGTACGGCCCGAGGTGCGGTCGGTCCAGAGGATGGGGTCGAGGGTGAGGGGTTGAGCCAGCCCGCCTAGCAGCCGCCAGGTCACGGTTGCAGGCGCCGTCCCGTCGTCGAAGTGCGCGCGGTAGGTGCGCAGGTTGGTGAGCTGGAAGAACACGTTGTCCGTGCGGGGGTTGACGCCGATGTTCGTCTCGCCCGCGAAGGTGGTCGTCGGCACGGGGTAGTGGACGAAGGAGATCGCCGCGATGGCGGGGGCGGCGTACGCCGCGAGCGGGAGCGGCAGCAGGAGCGCGAGCGCGAGGGGAAGCAGGCGACGGGCCATGCAGGCAACCTCAAACGCGCGGGCAACCTGGCGGGCGGCCTTGATGGTTCTCTGCAAAGTGGCTCCGGCGCGCCGTGGCGTTCGAGGGGTTTCGGAGGCCGCGCCGGCCGGGGAAGCCATCCACAACCTTTTAGGCAGCCCGGAAGCATGGCCGGCCGGTCCCCCATGGCAAGCCCGGAAGCGCTGGCGAAGCTGCGCGCGGTGCTCGACTACATGCCCGAGGAGGCCGCCCGGCTGCTGCCAGGGGACGACGCGGCGTACTACGACGCGCTGACGCGCCGCCTGCACCGCACCATCGCGGTCAAGAGCATGGTGCGCCGCCGCGTCCTCGTGCAGGTCCCCGAAGCCGAGGACTTCGACGAGCCCGACGCGCCCGCGTACCTGCCGCCGGCGCCGATCGAGGAGCCGGCGCCGCTCTACGAGACGCACGTCGCCGACGCCCCCCTGGAGCAGCGCGCCGAGGAGGCGGGCTGGGCCGTGGCCGAGGCCCACGACGCGGAGCCCGAGGCGCCCGCGTACGAGCCGCCGCCCGAGGCGGTGTGGGACGACGCGCGCACGGAGGACGTGTCGGTCATCGAAGCGGTCGGCGAGGGCCCGGACGTGGAGCCCGAGGCGCCCGCGGTGGGCGAGGCCGGCGACGATGACGACTTCGACATGGTGCACCGGGCCGGCGAGTCCATGGACGTCGCGCCCGTCGAGCCGGAGATGAGCCTCAGCGAGGCCGAGTGGAAGAAGCTCGACTCCCCGGACGTGCCCGAGGAGGAGGCCCTGGCGCCCATCGAGGCCGGCGAGGAGCTGGCGCCGCCCGAGCGCGCGCCGGAGGAAGGCGAGGCCTTCGAGGAGGTCGGCGTCGGCGCGACCCTCGCGGAGGAGGCGCCAATGCCCACGACGCGCACGGAGATCGTGGCGCGCCCCGCGTCGCGGCTGCGGCCCGTGCCCCAAGAGGTCGCGATCCCCGAGGCCGAGCCGCTGGCCGAGTTCGAGGTCGAGGAGGAGGCCGAGATCGAGGCCCCGGAGGAGTTCGAGGTCCTCGAGGAGACCGAGAGCGTGGGCGAGGAGCTGGGCGAAGGCCCCTACGAAGTCAACGAGTACACGCTCTTCAAGCGCGAGACCCTCATGAAGAACGGCCGCCGGCGCAGCAGCTACTTCTTCAGCACCGAACCCTCGGTCGAGGGAGCCCAGCCCAGCCCCCTGCCCGACGACCACGAGGTCATCGTGAACCGCGACACGGGCGTGCCCGTCATCCGCAAGGCCGCCGCGCGCACGCTGCCGATCATCGAGATCGAGGGCATCGGGCCCGTGATGGCCGAGCGGCTGGACCACGTGGGCGTGCGCACCACGAAGGACCTGCTGCATGTCGACCTCCGCCAGCTCAGCGAGGACACCGGCATCAGCGACCGCCTGCTGGGCAACTTCCGCGCCATGGCCGACCTGCTGCAGCTGCCGGGCCTGTACCCCGACCAAGCCGCGGCGCTGGTCTATGCCGGCTGCAGGAGCCTCGCGGACCTGAACAAGGCTACCCCCGTGGAGCTGGCACGCCAGGTGAACCAGGCCGCGAAGGACCACCAGCTCAAGCTGCGCGGCAAGATGGCCGCGGCCCGCATCAAGGGCTGGCAGGGGAAGATCAACAACCTCGAGCTCGTGCGGGACTGAGCGGCTCACCGCTTCGTCGCCGCGAACACGCTCGGCAAATGGACCACGTACACGCCGTCGCGCCGCACCACCACGGGGCTGTGCTCGAGGAGCTGCTTGACGTCCACCTCGTAGGTGCCGGGCTCGTGCACCGTGACGACCTCGGGCTTGGGGTCGCCGCGCGGTGCTTCGGTGGGAAGGCGCATCGCGGGCGCGCTCGCGAGGGGCAGCCGGCCCTCCTCGGGCGGCTCGGGCGGGAGAGGCGACGGCGCGCGCGCTTGCATCGCTGCTGGCTGGGAAGGCGCGCGCTGCTGCACGGCGGGCGGCGCGCCCACGGGCGGCCCCACCTCCTGGACCGCGCCGGCCTCGTGCGCGCGCAGCTTGTTGGCATCGACTTGGAGCCACTGGCGGCGCGCTTCCTGCGACCAGAGGGGATCGTCGTAGGCGGGCCGCGCGCCGCGGCCGCCCTTGACCAGCTCCTCCAGGATGCCCTTGAGGTCCTTGTTGGCCTGCGCCATCAGGGCCTTGCGCTCCTGCTGGCTCACGGGCGCCTGCGTGTAGAAGAACCGCGTGCCCTGGCACTTGGGGCAGCCGCGGAGGAGCTCGGCGCTGCCGTCGGGGAACGACTGGCCGCACTGCAGGCATTGGTGGCTCATGCTCATCGCCTGCGCTTGGGGCGATCGCCGCCCAGGATCATCGCTTGGATGCTCGTCCCATCCTTGCGGATCGTCTTGAGCCGGTCCGCGGGGCCCACCACGGTCATGGACGCGCGCCCCGCCTGCGCGCGCTTCGGCATGAACCTGCCAAAGAGATCGCGCGGCGCGTCGTCCTTGTAGCTCTCCATCTCGATCCCGATGAACTGGTCGGGGTCGATCTCGACCATCGTCCGCTCGATGAGGTTGGCCTCCTCCTGGGGATCCAAGCCCTGCTCGAGCACGAGGATCTTGTCCTGCTTGACCTCCTCGAGGATGTAGCTGACCTTCTCCTTGCTGCTCATGCTGCTGAGCTTCTTCTTCGAGACCAGGCTGATCGCGACGTTCTCGCTCATGGTCTCACCGGAAGGTCTGGATCATGCCGTGGTAGAGGGCGTCCATGTTGTAGCCGGTCAGCGCGCTCAGGGGCACCACCGGATGCTGCGGGAACGCGTTCTGCAGGGCGTTCGGCGACGCGTTGGGCACGTCGATCTTGTTGGCCGCGATGATGACCGGCTTCTTGCGCGCCTCGAGGTTGCCGAGGATCGTGACGTTGACCTGCGTGAAGGGGTCCTCGTTGGCGTCCATCACCAGGATGACGCCGTCCACGTCCTCGAGCCAGCGGATCGCCTCGATGACGCCTTCAGTCGCTTCCTTGGCGCGGCGCCGGGCCTCCTCCTCGGCCATGCCGTAGACCTCCATGAACTCGTGGAAATCGAGCTTCGTGGCGATGCCGGGCGTGTCCACGACGTCGAGGGTCAGGGAGGAGCCATTCGACTTGATCTCCACGTTGGCCTTCCGGCGGACGCGGCGCGTCTCGTGCGGGATGGGGCTCGTGGGGCCCATGACGTCGCCGGCGAAGTCGCGCACGATGCGGTTCGCCAGCGTGGTCTTGCCAGCATTGGGTGGACCGTAGATGCCGATCTTCACGTGGTCCTTGCCGAAGAGCTTCTTCAGCCACTTCCCGAACGAGCCCTGCTTGAGAACCGCGACGAGGCCCATGGCTTCCCCTCCTAAGGCGAGGACTGCATCCCAGGCCAAGGAGGAGCGCAAGCACCATGAACGAAGCGAAGGGGCTCGGCCCCGCAAGCGCGGCTTTGTCAGAAGATTGATCCCGCGGCCGGCGGGGGGTCCGCCACGCCGGCGCGCGGAATCAGAGGGAACAGCGCCACCCGGGGTGCTCCGGTGGGCGGCGCCGTTACAGGCACAGATGAGGGGAAGCGCGGTCGGGGGTCGGGGATCGGGGTGATGCGCCGGCCGCGCGCGAGCTTCAGGGGAAGCGGACCGCGCCGTTCACGTGCACGGCATTCTGCGCGATGTAGCGCATGACGCGCGCGGTGTTGTTGAAGGAGCCCATCGCGGAACCGTTCGCCAGCATCGGAGGCACCGCACCTTGCTCTGCCTGCGCAGTATTTGGGACGTGTTGCACGCTTCTTCCTGGCGGGACCGAAGGTCCCGCTGGGTCTAGCACAGGCCTTGTCCAGGGGAGGGCCGCTGGGGGCGCTTCGGCCCCTTCAGCTCCCGCCGCGACCGCCGCCGCCGAGCGCGAGGGGTCTTGGGTT
>DASYRW010000039.1:0-16787 GCA_036003985.1 Thermoplasmatota archaeon | reverse complement strand
ACGTCTACAACAACAACGCCGGCGGGGCCACCAGCGCCGCGCGCGCCGCGGTGGCGATCGACCTCGCGGGCAACGACCGCTATGAGCGTGCTCTGACCGGCAGCGTGGGCAACGCGCAGATCGTGGCGCAGGGCGCCGGGCTCATGGGCGTAGGCCTGCTGCTCGACGCGGCCGGCGCCGACACCTACAGCGCCAGCATCGCGCTCACCCCGCCCGAGCTGGCCGCCCCGCCCGCCGCGACGCTGCTTGTGCAGGGTGCCGCCGCGGCCGGGGCCGGCGCGCTCATCGACCTGGCGGGGCCCGACACCTTCAGCGCCAGCGCCTCCACGCTGGGGGGCCCTGCCGTCGCCGCGGCGCAGGGCGCCGCGAGCCTGGGCGGCGTGGGCCTGCTCTCGGCGCGCGGCCCCGACACGGGCTCGCGCTACACGGCCACCGCCACCTCGGGCGCGCTGCTGACCGCGCGCACCGCCACGACGCAGACCTTCACCATCGGCACCAGCAGCGTCTACGCGCAAGGCGGCGCCACGACGGGCGCGGGCGTGCTGGTGGACGAGGCCGGCGCGGACATCTACGCGGCGCGCAGCCACAGCGGCGCGGCCGTCGCGTACGCGCAGGGCGGCGGCGTCGGCGGCGCGGTCCTCGTGGACCGCGAGGGCTCCGACACGATGTTCGCGGAGAGCGTGGCCGATGCGGTGCTCGACGCGGACTGGCCCGTGACCTGCCCGCCGGGCAACACGTGCAGCTTCACCGGCGCGCTCACCGCGGAGGTCGGCATGGCCGTGATCGACGCGCACGGCGCCTCCGACGGCGGTTTCGCGCTGCTCGCCGACCAGGGCGCGGCGCCGAACACGCACGAGGCCATCGCGCGCATCGCGCCGGTGGCGCGGAGCACGGTGCACTTCGCGGGGGGCGGCGGCGCGGCCGGCACGCTCACCTCGACCGTGAGCCTCAACGTCCCCACGGACGTGCGCCTGCACGCGGACGGCTACGCCAACGTCGGCGGCGTGGGCATGGCCCTGGGCGGGGACGGCAGCGACGCGTGGATCGGCCGCGCCCACGTGACGGCGACCGCCGTCGCGACGAGCACCGGCGGCGCGACGAACGCCGCGACGGCCACCGCGACAGCCAGCGACGCGGAGGGCAACGCGCAGGGCTTCGGCGCGCTGGGCGCCGGCGTGCTGAACGATCCCGGCGGCGCCGACACGTACCTCGTGACCGAGTCCACGGGCTTCAGCGCGACGCGCAACGGGCTGCCGGGCTCGGGTTTCGCCGGCATCAACCGCTTCTACGGCCGCGGCTTCGCGGTCCAAGGCCCGCCGCCCATCGGCACGCCCGGCGCGGGCATCCTCGTGGACCTCGGCGGCGTGGACAGCTACAGCCCCGTCTACCTGGGCACGTTCCCCGGCACCAACGAGCGCTGCTGGAGCAACAGCGCTGGCGCGCCGGGCGAGGTGGGCGTGGGCATGGACGTGTGGAGCAACGGCTTGGGACCCCTTCCCTCCGGATGCGCGCCGCCGCCCAACTAAGCCCGGGCCCCAAGCTTCATGGGCTCGCGGCCGGTGCCAAGGCCGATGAGCGTCGCGCTCGTGACAGGGGCCTCGCGGGGCATCGGCGCTGCGACCGCCTTGGCCCTCGCGCGCGACGGCCACGACGTGCTCGTGCACTACCATGCCTCGAAGGCCGGCGCCGAGGTCACCGCCGCCGAGGTCGGCAAGCGCGGGCGGCGCGCGCTCCTCCACCAAGCGGACGTGGGGGACGCGCGCGCGTGCGAGGCGATGGTCGCGGCCGCGGAGCGCGCCCTCGGGCCGCTGGACGTGGTGGTGGCCAACGCGGGCGTGTACGAGCGCCGCCAGCTGCCGGAGGTGAGCCTCGAGCTGTGGGACCGCACGCTGCGGACGAACCTCAGCGGGGCGTTCCACACCATCCGGCCCGCGTTGCCCGGCATGGTGGCGCGGGGGCGGGGCAGCATCGTGGTCGTCAGCAGCATCCTCGGCGCCATGGGCAGCAACCAGGGTGCGCACTACGCGGCCAGCAAGGCGGGCCTCCTCGGGCTGACCAAGAGCCTCGCCAAGGAGCTCGCGCCGCGGGGCGTGCGGGTCAATGCGGTCGCGCCGGGCGCCATCGAGACCGACATCCTCCGGGCCGACACGCCCGAGCAGCGCGCGCGGCGCCTCGACGCGATCCCGATGCGGCGCGTGGGCCAGGCCGAGGAGGTCGCCGAGGTCATCGCGTTCTTGGCGAGCGCGCGCGCGAGCTTCGTCACCGGCCAAGTGGTGCACGCGAACGGCGGCCAGCTCATGCCATGATCAGCGCGCGGCCGGGACGGGGGTGCGCGGCCGCTCCTCGTCAGCAGCCGCCGCGCGAGGGAGGAGCACCGCCGCCGCGACGTCCGACGCCTCGGGCTCGCTGCCGGGCAGCGCGGCCGCCGCGGGCGCGGCGTGGAGCGCCACGGGGCGCGGCGCGACGAGGGTCCGCAGCACCACGCTCGTTTCGACGCCCTCCAGTTCCAGGGGCGCGATGCGGTCCTCGAGGACGTGCTCGAGCTTGGTCAGGTGCTCGGCGACGACCTCGATGACGAGGGGCTTCGCGCCCGAGGCGAGCTCGACGCTCGTCACCTGGGGGATCGCCGCGAGGCGCTTCGCGATGTCGGGCACGCGGCGCAGGTCGCAGTTGGCGCGCACGATCGCGCGCGCGCGGAACCCGAGCCGCTCCGGGTCCACCAGCGCGCGGTAGCCGTGCAGCACGCCGTCCCGCTCCATGGCGCCGATGCGCTCGCGCACGGTGCTCTCCGCGCGGTCGACGGCCCGCGCGAGGTCGATGATGCTCGTGCGGGCGTCCTTCTGGAGGAGGTCGAGGAGGCGGAGGTTGATGCTATCGAGTTGGACCATGCGGGCTCACCCCGGAGAATCCCCGGCGCACGCGGCCGCGCGCGCCGACCCTTCTATGGGGCTGCGCTACTAAAGGATTGGCGACGAAACCGCGATGCGTCCTCCGCTGCGCCGCGGATGGCACGGGCAACCCTCATGCGCGGCCGCCGGTTGTAAGCACGACGAAGTTTCGTCGAACCGCCGGGGTCCTCGCCCCGCTTCCCACGCGCGGCCGCCGCGCGCGCGCCCTGGCGCCCGAAGCTCCCGAGGTGGACCGCATGCCCGAGACCCCCAAGGACACCGCGCAGGACCTTTCCAAGCTGGTCGAGCAGAGCGTCAGCACCCTCCAGGAAGTGGACCGCCGCCTCCAGATGGTGCGCGACGACCTCGCGAACCTCATCACCCGCGCCAGCACGCTGCAGATGCAAGGCCAGCTGCCCGGGCAGGGCATCCATGGCATCTTCGGCGCGGGCGCCGAGCCCTACGGCGCACCGCGCGCGGGCGGCCCGACGGCCCCGGGCGGCATCCCGCCGACGTTCGGGTTCGGCCTCGGCACCATGGGCCTGCCTCACGTCGGCGCCTTCCCTCTCCCGCCCGCGCCCGGCCAAGGGCCCATGGGCGGCGGCCCCGCGCGCTCGGCGAAGGAGATGCAGACGCTCCCACCCCTGCCGCGCGTGCCGAGCGTGGACCTCGTGGACCAGGGCGACGAGTACCTCGTGCAGGTCGAGCTCCCGGGCGTGAAGAAGGACGACCTGGACATCCTCGTCAGCGAGCGCACCGTCACCGTCACCGGCCAGGCGCGGCCCGACGTGGGCGACGGGGCGCTGCTGCTCAACGAGCGCGGGCCGGTCGTCTACCGCCGGACCCTGCCCTTCCCCACGGAAGTGCACACGACCCAGAGCAAGGCGGCCTTCAAGGACGGCATCCTCACGCTGCGGGTGCCGAAGAAGGTGCCCACCGAGGGACCGCGCCGCGTGGACGTCGCGTACGGCTGAGCCGTGCGCCTAAGTGTACGCGCGCAGGTACTCGTCGCGCTCCCCAGGCCCGGATGGCCGGGTGCCCGTCCCCCGAGGCTGCTGCTGCTCCAGCCGCTGCTGGAGCGCGAGCAACGCCGCCCGGAGCGCTTCCACTTCGTGATCGAGCTGGCGCAACCACGTCGCGAACTGCGGCGTCATCCCATTCCGCCGGGCCCCAACCCCGGCGTCCTCCGCGTCGCCTACCGACCCTCGGCGCATTAACGTTTCTCTTTTGAGTCTATTCCTGCCCTCAGGGAACCGGCACATTGCCCATTCACGCGCCGCGCCGCGGCCGGCCGGCTTGCGCGGGGCGCCGCGTGATGCGCCGGGCGACCGCCTCGACGCTCCGTCGCGCGACGACCTCGAGCTCGGCCAGGGAGCGGCGCGAGTACGGCGCGAAGGCGCGCAGCGTCGCGGCGGCCAGGATCACCAGCAGCACCGCTTGGACGGCGTCGAGCACGAGGCCAGCATCCGTGGCCTGCGCGGCCTGGAGGGTGTGCATGTCCACGAGGGCCGGCAGCAGCAGCTGGGCGCCCTCGAGGAGGAGGAACAGCAGCACGACCCGCACCATGGGGCGGAAGACGTCGCCGCGGAGGTACAGGATCTCCTGCGTCATGCTGCCCACGGGCGTCGCGCCCAGCAGCAGGGCCAAGCGCAGGATCAGCGCGAGGAACACCACCACCGCCGCGCCCTGGATCGCGTGGAACACCGAGCTGTCGAGGGCTTCAGCGACCAGGCTGCATCACCTCGCGCAGGCGCTCCAAGGCCTTGCCAACCTCGACGACCACCAGGATGTTGTTCGCCGTGGGCTGGAGCAGCGCGACGAGCGAGGTGGCGTTGTCGATGCGGAAGATGGCGATGCTGCCCTGCTCGGTCGTGAGGACGGTGTTCTTGAGCGAGCCCATGTCGAGCAGGTCGGCGGCCCTCGCCGTCGCGCGCGCGAGCATGCCGCCCGCGGTGGCCACGAGCATCGGCTCGACGCCGCCGCGCAGGTCCCACACGAGGGGCGTGCCGTGGTCGTCCACGATGACGCTGCCGAGGATGCCGCGCAGGTTCTTCTGCAGCTCCTGCAGCGTCTCGCGCAGCTCGCGCGCGAGCTCGTCGGCGACCTCGCCGCGCGCAGGCTGGACCTCGGCCTCCGCCTTCGCCACGGCCGCGCAGCCGCGTGGCTGCACTTAAGGGTTCCTTGTGCGGTGCGCGGGTCGCAAGCCTGAAAGCTGCTTGCTTGCATGGCGGGCCGTGTCGAGCCTCGTCATCCACCTGCTGATCCCGCCGCTGGTGGCGCTGGCGACGCGGCGCTTCCCGCTGAAGCTCGTGCTCCTGCTCCTGCCCTTCTCGCTGCTCCCCGACATCGACTTCTTCGTGCCACCGCACCGCGCGCTGTTCCATTCCGTGTTCCTGGTGGCGATCTTCGGCGCCTACGCGTGGCGCGCGGGCGAGCTGGGCAAGCCGTCGCATCGCGACGCGGCGCTGCTGGCGGCGTTCTACCTCGGCTCGCATTCGCTCATGGACCTCTTCGTCGGCGGCGTCGTGCCGCTCTGGCCCCTGAGCGACCAGACGTTCTACATCGATGTGCAGATCCTCATCGACACGCGCACGCTGCAGCCCTTCCCCACCTTCGAGCCCGGCACGCAGCAAGGCGTGCCGGAGGTGACGCCGCTGTACGAGTTCCTCGACGGCGTGCAGTTCGGCATCCTCGTGCTCACGCTGCTCGTCGCGGGCGCGGCCGCGGTGCGGCGCATGCGCCACGTCAAGCGCGAGGTCGTCGTGGTCGCGCCAGACGCGCCGCGACGGTGAGACGTTCCGGTTCCCCGCATCAGCCCGGGCTCAAGGGATCGGCGGGAGGCTCGCCGCGGTGGTCGGCTCGGCGGGCGCTGGCGCCAGGGGCTGCCGCAGCGCGTCGAGGTACCCCAAGAAATTGCTGAGCGGCGTGCCCTGCGGCCAGCGCATGATGAAGTTGCCCTCGGCGCTCACGTCGAGCTTGGCGAGCTTGTCGTACACGAGCCGCATGCGGCCGCGGTACTGCCCCGAGGGCAGCGTGAACACCCTCCACGGATCGCCGCCCCGCGGGCCGAGGCCCTTGCGTCGGAAGGCATAGAGGGGCAGCACGCCGGCGCGCTCGCAGTCGCGCTTCATCGTGGCGATCTGCTCCTTCAGCCGCGCGTTGGAGCTGAAGCGAAGGGTGTCACCCTCGCTGCTCTTGACCTCGATGGGGAACGAGAAGTCGCCCGACAGCGCGATGAGGTCGCAGCCCAAGCTCCCCGCCGCGCGCACCACCAGGAAGGGTCGCGCGAGGGGGGCCTCGTAACGGGCCGCCTGCTCGGCGGGACAGCGCCGGGCCATCGCGCTCACGAGGGCAGCGTCGCCGGCCAGCACGCCTTTCAGCTCGCGCTCGTAGTCAGCCCCAGGAAGCGCCATCGCGCCGGCACCGCGGCGCAAGCCCAAGGAGGTTGCGAATCGCATCGGCGCAGGGCGTCCGGTCATCGGCGTGGGTCCGCATGAAGCTTTGCTGATGTCCGTCCGATCCTTTGCCGTGGTGCGTTGCAACCCCGGCCCGCAAGGCTTTAGGGCGCCCCACTCATAGGTTAGACCGGAGCCTGACGCCATGCTCGTGCGCGACATCATGGCGAGCCCGCCGGTCACGGCGGCGCCCGACCTCACGGTGCTCGACGCGGCCCGGCTGATGAAGGAGCGAAACATCGGTTCCCTCATCGTCGAGGACAACCACCGCCCCGTGGGCATCCTCACGGAGCGCGACCTGGTTGGCAAGGTCGTGGCGCAAGGCCTGGACCCCCGCGCGACGCACGTGCGCGAGCTGATGAGCACGCCCCTCCTGACGGTGCCGCCGGAGATGGACGTGCTCGAGGCGGCGCGCGCCATGGCGCGGCACCATGTCCGGAGGCTGCCCGTGATCAACGGCTCCAAGCTGCTCGGCATCGTGAGCGAGCGCGACATCCTCGAGGTGAGCCCCGACCTCATCGAGGTCACCCGCACCCTCGGCGGCGCGGCGGAGGAGCTGGCCCCCGAGGAGGCCTACATGAGCAAGTGCGAGGCTTGCAACAGCCTCAGCGACGGCCTCCGCGCGGGCGACGGCATGCTCCTGTGCGAGGACTGCTGGCAGGAACGCGAGACCACCGCCTGACGCCGCGGGAGCACGGAGGTAGCTCCATGAAGGCCAAGGACCTGATGACCCCCAACCCGATCGTGATGCACAAGCAGGACCGGATCGAGAACGTCCTCGACCTGATGCGCAAGCACAACATCTCCAAGATCCCCGTGGTGGACGACGGCCGGCTCGTGGGCATCATCACCGACGGCGAGGTGCTGGACGAGCTGGGCGCCGCGAAGAACCGCGCCATCAGCCCCACGAACCTGCACGTCTCGGGCGCGATGCAGCGCGACTTCAAGACCAAGACGGTGGGCCCTGAGACCGACCTGCGCGCGGTCATCGAGATGTGCAAGCAGGAAGGGGTCGGGATGGTTCCGGTCGTCGAGGGCGACCACGACGGCAAGCTCGTGGGCATCATCACCAAGGCCGACCTGCTCAAGCTCGTGGTGAGCACCGCGCCGCTGCGCGACATCATGAAGAAGCAGCTGCACAGCGTCGAGCCCGCGGATCGGCTGATCCACGCGCGACGCCTCATGATGGACCACGGCATCGAGCGCCTGCCGGTGCTCGATGGTGGTCGCGTCGTGGGCATCGTGAGCGAGATGGACATCGCGCTCGCGCTGGACGATTTCAAGAAGCGCCACAGCCCCGAGCACCAGAAGAACCAGATCAAGAACCTGGTGGTCGACGACGTGATGCGCCGCCAAGTCATCACGGCGCCGCCCGACCTGCCCGCGAACGTCGCCGCGCAGCGCATGCGCACCGAGGACATCGGCGGCCTTCCGGTGGTGACGGGCGACGACCACATCGCCGGCATGGTGACGCGCACCGACCTGATCCGGCTCATCCCTTAGCCCGGAAGGCCAGAAGGGGCGGGCCGGCGGGGCGGGCGGCGGCGCGAGGGCCATCAAGGGGCTGCGCGCAACGCGGGCTCGTGTCCAGGCTTGTCCAGTTCCAGCGCGTGCCTTCCAGGGACGCGCAGCGCGCGCCCGGCGAAGCCGACCTCGACCACGCCGCGCGCGCCATCGCGGACGGCGTGTGGTCCGGCGAGGAGCCCTCGTACAGCGCGGCCCTCGCCTTGGCCGCCCTCGACGCGCTGCGGGGCCGCCGCCGCTAGGCCGGCTCCGTCGCGGCGGCGGGATCGGCGCGCGGCGGTGCCGCGCGCTCTTGCGCGGGCGCGAGCGTGAGGAGCGCTGCTGCACCGACGATGGCGGCCGCGCCTGCGATGGTGACCCAGGTGACCGGCTCGCCGAGGAGCCACCAGCCCAGCGCGACCGCGACCACCGGATTGACGAACGCATAGCTGGTGGCGCGCGCCGGAGTGGTGTGCGTCAGCAGCCACACGTACGCCGAGAAGCCTACGAGGCTGCCGAGCACCACGAGCCACGCCCACGCCGCGAGCGACGCGAAGGTGACCCCGGCCGGGTCGAAGCTGGCCCATTCCCCGGCCGCGGTCCCCGCCAGCGTGAGGAGCGCGCCGCCGGCGAGCATCTCCATCGCGACGGCTTGGAGCGGGGGGAGGGCCAGCGGCTTCGCCCTGGCGAACAGCGAGCCGCCGGCCCAGCAGAAGGTCGCGACCACGAGGAGCGCCGCGCCCACGAGGTCGACCGGCGCGCCGCCCACGAGGTCGCTCGGGCCCACGAGCAGCGCGAGGCCGCCCAGGCCCAGCACGAGGCCCGCCGCGAGGGTGCGCGAGGGCCGCGCATGGCGCCGGCCGCGCCATTGGAGCAGCGCGACCCACACCGGCACGATGCCCACGATCAGCGCCGCGAGGCCCGAGGGCACGGTTCGCTCCGCGAGCACCACGTTGCCGTTGCCCATGAGCAGGAGCGCCGCGCCGATGACGGTCGCGATGCCCCATTGCCGGCGGCTGGGCCTCGGAGCGCCGCGCGCCCGCAGCACGGCGTACAGCGCCGCGCCCGCGACGAGGAACCGCAGGCCCGACATCAGGTAGGGCGGAAGGGTGTCGATGGCGACGCGGATGGCCAGGTAGGTGGAGCCCCACACGAGGTACAGCGAGAGCATGGCCGCCACCACGAGGAGCGGCGGGCGGCCCGCGGGGTCCATGGTGCCCTGGAGCAGCGCCGAGCCCATGGGGTTTCTGCCGGCGTTCGCCGGCCGTCATATGGCGGCCCGTCATATGGCGGCGGCAGGTCCAAGCCATGGAGGCCTTTTCAGGAGCGATGCTCGAGGTCAGCTTCCGGTTCCGGCACGGCTGCGCGCTGAGCAAGCTCTCCGAGCGGCACCCCACGGTGGTCATCGGGCAGTGGTGCAACTTCGCGGTCGAGGTGGTGGAGATCCACACCGGCGACCCGTCGCTGGGCGGGCAGCTCGAGCAGGAGCTGCTCTCGCTGAAGAAGGAGGGCTTCAAGGCCCTCGCGCGCGCGCAGAACGGCAACACCACCCAGATGCTCGTGCTGAAGTGCGGCCACAAGCGCCGCGGCACCATCAGCGCGCTCATCGAGGACACGGGCTGCCTCTACCTGCCGCCCATCGTCTA
Source organism: Thermoplasmatota archaeon (assembly GCA_036003985.1). Lineage (GTDB taxonomy): Archaea > Thermoplasmatota > SW-10-69-26 > JACQPN01 > JAIVGT01 > JAIVGT01. The sequence goes on along the minus strand of DASYRW010000039.1, from coordinate 7,295 downwards.
CCGCGGCGGCTGGGAGCACTACCGCATGGTGGCGATGAGCGACGACGGCCTGCGGCAGGCCATGGCGGCGCTGCGGAAGAAGGGCGACGTGGAACTGGTCAGCAAGAAGCCCCTCAAGGGCGAGCTGCTCGGCAGGGCCCTCATGATGCCGGCCAGCGACATCCTCGAGGAGCTCACCCCCAAACAGGCCTCGGCCCTGCTCGCGGCCATCGAGCACGGGTACTACCGCGTGCCCCGCCGCACGCGCACCGAGGACATCGCGCGCTCGCGCAAGGTGCCGCGCACGACCTTCGAGGAGCACGTGCGCAAGGCCGAGAGCAAGGTGCTCAACGCCATGGCACCCTACGTGGCCATGTACGCGGCGAAGGGGAACTAGCCCAGCGCCGCCAGCCCCACCTCGCGCACCTGCTGGTCCACACCGTACAGCGTGTCCTCCAGCGCGCGCGCCGGCTCCGCGACCTCGCCGCGCAGCACCGCCCCGGCCAGCGCGACGCTCGGCGCGTCGATGGCGCCGTAGCCCTCGCGCGCGTACATCGGCAGCTGGGTCGGGATGCTGCTCCACGTCACGGGCGTCGTGACGCAGAGGCGGCAGTAGGGGTTCTGGCCCGGGTTCGCCACGAAGCCCGCCAGGGCCACGCCGGGCGGGGGCAGCTGCGCGTTCGCGGGGTCGCCGAGCCAGTTGAGCAGGCCGTCGTCGGCCTGCGCGACGGGCCGCGCGGTCGCCGTGTGGAAGAGCACGCTGCGCAGCTCGTCGAGCGTGAAGACGCCATCGGCAAGCGGCCCCTGCGGCACCAAGCCAGCAGGGCCGCTGGCGACGACGCCGCCGACGATGCCGGGGCTGAGGTCGCCGAGGATGCGGCGCGCCTCGAAGATCAGGCCTGCAGCCCCGCCCGCGGCGTAGGGCGCGGCCGTGGAGGTGCAGCACGCGACGGGGTCGGGCCGCTCCTCGCTCACCGCGTCGCGCAGCGCGGTCCACGGGCCGTAGCCATCCGCGATGACGTGCTGCGGCGAGCCGTCCCACGTGAGCACGTGGCCGTTGTCGTGCGCGCCCACCAGCACCACACCGGGCGCGGCGGTGCCCTCGAAGTACGTGGGCTGGGTCACGCCGCCCTGGAACTCGATGCCATTCCCGGACGCGAAGAACACCGGCATCTTGTCCGCCGCGGCTGCCACCGCGGCCTGCGCGCCCGGCGAGACGGGGACCAGGTAGCCCCACGAGTTCGTCTGCACGTCCACGAAGCCGCTGTCGGCCGCGAAGGTCACGCCATCGTTGCCGAGGCCCTCGATGGCCACGAAGAGACAGTCGGGGCAGAGGGAGTGGAAGTTGCCCGCGCTGCGGCTCGCGGTCATGGTCCCATGCCCATCGTCGTCGAGGATGGCGAACTTGTCGGGGCCGAAGCTGATCGCGCCGATGATCTTCGTGCCCTTGATCCAGTACAGCTGGTTGGGCCCCACGTTCTCCCACACGCCGAGGTCGAGGTTGAAGGCCGTCTCCCAGTCGGGCTCGTCGAGGTGCAGCACGAGCGGGATGGCGCTGCACGGGAACGCAGGGATGTACGTGCACGGGTGCTGCTGCGCGCGGGGGTCGTCCCAGCGGAAGGCGTCGTGGTAGGGGTTGACGCCCACGTCGATGTGCGCGACCACGACGAGCGGGTCGCCGGGTCCGGGCCCGAGCGCGGCGGGAGCAGGGCCGAGCGCCGCGACGGGCGCAAGGACGGCGGCCGCGAGCAGCGCGACGGGCACGAGCAGAATGTTTGGGCGCATGGCCTCCCCGCGGCGGAACGGCGCGCCGGGGCCTTGAAGGTTCTCCGCCCGCTGTGTGCAGACCTGGCGCTTCGGCGCGGGGCCGCGGTCCCTCCGCGAGGTGCAGCGCGCGCCGCGTTGCGCCGTGGAACAACCCTTGCGCCGCGGGCAGCCTATGCTCTCCAGAAAATCGTCTTGAGCTCAAGCCCTGCTCCGCCGGCCACGAGGTGGGGGCTTGCCGGGCCGCGCGCTGCTGATGGTGGGACTGTTCGTCGGCGTGACCACGCTCCCGATGGTCGCCGCGGCCGCCGACGCCGAGACGTGCATCGATCGCATGCTGCGCGAGATGGGGTGGGTTGACGACGGGTCGGCGGAACTTGGCGTGATTGATCCGCTCACGCCCGGCGCCGAGGCCGCGCCTTCGTCCAACGATCTGCACGCCTGCGTCGGCAAGATCCAGCCCGGCGCGCAGATGACCATCGGCTGCACGATGAACTTCATCTTCCGCGATCAGGTTGCGCGCCTCTACTTCGGGACGGCCGGGCATTGCTTCGATGGCAATGGCGTCGGCCGGACGGCCGGCATTGTCAACGTGGGTAACAACGTCGGAACCGTTGTCTACGACGGCCACCGAAACCCTGGAGATGTGCCAGACTTCGCGCTGCTGCGCGTGGACCCTGCATTCTACGCCGACATCGACCCCACGATGTGTCACTGGGGCGGCCCGGCCGGGTTGAACACGTTCCCGAGCTTTGGTCAGACTACGCACATCTACGGCTTCGGACTCGTCTACGGCCAGGCGGCAGTGACCCGCGCGCGGGTGGGTGACGTGATGGGCGCGACGTCTTCCGAGGTTACGTACCTCGGCTTTGCCCAGCCCGGCGACTCCGGGGCGCCGGTCGTCACCGGGGACGGCAAGGCGGCCGGGATCCACGTGCGGAGCAGCCTCTCGATTCCTGGCGTGATTCGCATCGACCCGAGTCCAAAGTACATGACGCGCGTCGATGCAGCCATTGCGGGAGCCGAAGCCGCCACGGGCCTCGACTTGACCTTGGTGGACGGCAACGAGCCGTTCAACCTCCTCGGCTATTGAAGCGACGAGGCTAAGCCGAGCGCGCGCGTTGGCGCAGCGTGCCCCGTCGCCTGCTCGCGGTCCTCGCCGTCGCGTGGGCGGTGGTGTGGGTGCAGCGAGCCGCGCTCAGTCCTGCGGGACCCTTCGTGCAGCAGGAGCTGGGGCTCGACTATGGCGCCCTCGGCCTGCTGAGCACGCTCGGCGTGGTGGCGGGCGCGCTGGGCTACCTCGCGGCGGGCGTGTGGGCCACGCGCCGCGCGCGCGCGACCCTGCTCGCCGGCGCTGCGCTGCTCGCCCTGGCCACCCTCGCGAGCGCGCGCGCGGGCGACTACGCGCAGCTCGCCCTCGCGCAAGCCCTCGCGGGTGCAGGCGAGGGCTTGTTCTACGTCCCAGCGCTCGCGATGGTGACGCGCGCCTTCGAAGGCGCGCGACAAGGCCGAGCGCTCGGCATCCTCGACATGGGCATCAGCGCCGGCTCCTTCGTGGTGCTCGTCGCGGCCGGCCCGCTCGTCCCAGCCTTGGGATGGCGCGGCCTCTTCCTCGGCGCGGCGGTGCTGGGCCTGCTGCTCCTCGCGCTGCTGCTCGCGGGCGTGCCGCGCGCCCCGCCCGAGCCGCCGGCGCGCCTGCGCGAGGTGCTGCACCGCCGCGCGGTGCCGGTGTATGCGGCGGTGGTGCTGATGCTCATCGTGTACTTCGCGCTGCTGTACCTCGCGCCGGCCATGCTGGTGGCGCGGGGCTTCGACCCCGAGAGCGCGGCCTTGTTGGCTGCGCTCGCGGTGGGGCTGGGCATCCCGTGGCATTGGGCAGGAGGTGTGCTGGCCGACCGCTTCGGCGCCGCGCGCAGCGGGCTCGCCTTCGGGCTGGTGTTCGCGCTCGCGCTGCTGGGCCTCGCGCTCGCGCAGGGACCCGTGGCCACCGCGGTCGCGCTCGTCGCGGCCTACGGCATCGGCATCGCGGCGTTCCTGGGGATCATCGCCCTCGTGCCGCGCGTGCTCGGCCACCATCTCGCTGCGCCGGCCTTCGGCGTGTTCTGGGGGCTCGGCTACCTGGGCGGCTCCGCGGGCCCCGTGTTGCTGGGCGCGCTGGCCGACCGGGCCGGCTTCGGGGCCGCGCTGCTGGCCGGGGCTGGCTTGGCAGCGCTGGGCGCGCTGGCGCTGCTGCCCCTCGCGCGCTCACCGCGGGTGCTCGCGTGAGTCGGGCGCGCGCGCCGTGTGCGGCTCGGTGGAGGTGCGGAACAGCTTCCGCGCGTACCACGCCGCGCCCACGGCCGCGACCAGCGCGACCAAGCCGAGCACGAGCAGCCAGGTGGTCCAGGTGCCCAGGTCGTTGGTGACCTTGTCCAGCTGCGCAGCGAGGCCCTCGTCGGTGTTGCGCAGGGCCGCGTCGCCGTTCTGGCGCGCCGCGGTCTCCGACGCGATGTCGGCGGCGAGCTTCTCGTCCGCGGCCTTGAGGGTCGCGACGGTCGACTCGAACTCGGCGCGCGTCGGCTCGTTGTCGAGGCCGAGGCCCGTGGCCTTCACGCGCAGGTCGCCCACGCTGGCCTGGCGGTCGAAGTTGAGGTCGATGTACACGGCCTCGCTGACGTCGCGGGCCTGGTTGCCGTTGCTGTCGCTCCAGCCCACGCGCAAGGCCTGGGAAGCCTGGTCCTGCACGCTGGTGAGGGCCATGCCCACGGCGCCGTTGGTGGCGCTGACCTTCTGGCCCGCGTCGGGGCCCGTCAGGATGACGTCCGAGACGCTGACCTTGCGGTCCGCGTTCGTGTCGAAGTACCAGTCGCCGCCCGTCGTGCGGGCGAACCAGCCGTTCGCGCGGTTCAGGGTGCGGCCGAAGTCGCGGTTCGTGTAGTCCACGGCGCTGCCGGCGCCGTAGGTGAAGAAGTTGGTGAAGCGCATGTCGTTGAACGTGACGGTGTTGGACGCGTCGAGGTCCAGGTACATCGTCTCGTCTGGTTCCTTGTAATCGAGCAAGCCATTGCCGTTCGCATCCACGTAGCTCGGATACATCAGCAGGGTCTCGAGCCGCACGCCCGCGTCGGGATCGCCGGCTTGGACCGGGCTCACGAAGCCCAGCACAGCGGCTTGCGCGGGACGGGCGGTCCCAAGCACGCTGGCCACCACGGCGAGGGTCAGGATCCTCATCGGGTTACACCGCGCGGCAAGCAGGCGAGGTCCAAAAGAACCTTTCTCGGTCAAAAACCGAAGGCGGGGCTGTTGGGGTCCGCACTTTCGGCCAACGATGATCTTTGGCCGAAGGCGCACGCGCGGCACACGGCGCCGCTCGTCGGTTCGCCGCACGCGGCGCAAGCGCCTAGGTGGGCCGTGAACGTGCCGCTGGCGCGCAGCGCGGGCGCGACCTTGTCGAGGAAGGCCACCAAGGCATGCCGCGTGCCCGGCTCGCGCTCCTCCAGCTGCAGGAGCATGTCGCGCGCGCCGCGGCGCTGCGCGAGCCCGCTGTACGGGCACTCGTCCAGGTGCACCTCCCAGCCTTGCAGGTGGGCATAGAGGGCCACTTCGCGCTCCGGCACCATGCGGAGCGGCAGGAGGCGGGGCACGAGGCCCTCCTTCCCGTCCTCGTGGTGGCCCAAGCGCGCCAGCCGCGCGGCGTCGCCGCGGAGCACGTTCATCAGCACGCTCTGCGCCAGGTCGTCGAGGTTGTGGCCCGTGACCAGCCGCGCGGCCCCGGCCTCGCGCGCGGCGCGGTTGAGCAGGGTGCGCCGGTACACGCCGCAGGGCGAGCACGGCGCGCCGCCCTCCAGGGCCTGGGAGGCCTCGTCCATGGTGGTGCCGAAGGCGTCCCGGACCGCGACCACGCGATGGGGAACGCCCAGTTCGGCGCAGGCCCGCGCTGCGACCGCGATGCCTTCGGGCCGGTAGGCCGCGATGCCCTCGTCGACCGTCACGGCCTCGACCGCGATGCCGGCGGGGGCGAGCCAGCGGTGCGCGAACCGCAGGGCTCCGACGCTGTCCTTGCCGCCGCTCACCGCGACGACCACCTTCGACCCGCGCGGCAGCTTGTCGCGCGCCAGCTCGCGCGTCACGCGGCGCTCCACGCTGCGCTGCAGGTGCGCGCCGCACAGGTGTGCGCCGCTGTAGCGCTGCCACACCACAGCTCGCTCCGAGCACTGCGCGCAAGCCGGCATCGCGCCGCGATGCGCGGCGGGGGCAAAGGCCTTTCGCCGCTAGCGCGCGCGGCGGGCCCACGCCCAGCCGAGCACGAGCACGGCGCCCAGCACGAGCCCTACCTCGGGGCCCGGCGTGCCCCCACCGGAGGCCTCGAGGACGTTGACCTGCACCTCGAAGTCCTTGGCCTCGCCGGCGATGTCGGGCCGCTGGGCGTACACGGTGGTGATGTGGATCGGCACGCGCTGGACGCCGAGCGCGGAGCCCGGGCTGACCGCGACGCGCAGGTCGACCGTGCGCGTCTCGGGCTCGTCGAGCCCCTCGCCGCCGGGCGCGTCGAACTGCTTCCCCAGGACCGAGAGCAGGCCCTGGGCGTCGCCGCCGGTGATCTCGACGCGCGTGCCGCCGTTGGCGCCGAGGCGCAGTTCGAGGCGCACCGTGCCGATGTCGGCGCGCGGCACCCGGGGGCGCTCGGCCTGGGACGCGCTGACCTCGGCCCAGTAGTCGGCCTGCACCGGAACCTGGGTCTCGGCGGGATCGTTGCTGGAGGTGCCGCTGCCGCGCCCCACGGCGGAGAGCTGAACGAACTCCGGAGCGTAGGCCGGCGCGGCGCGGGTCACGGTGATGGTGAGCCCGAGCGAGCGCGAGCCGCAGCGCTGGCCCCCCGAGGTGTCGGCGCTGAAGCTGGAGGGGCTCAGCGTCGCACTCGCCCAGGAGGGGTTCCCGTCCACGCTCGCCTCCACGGTCCCCGGCACGGCCGGCGCGGTGCCGTAGCAGTAGTGCACGAGCACCGTGGTGTCGGCGGTCTCGCCGGGCCTGATCGGCGGCGGGGCCTCGGCCGTGAGCTGGTCCACGCGCGGCGGCGTCTGGGCGGCAGCCGTCGCGGCGAGCACGGCGAGCGCGGCGAGGAGCGCGGCCATCGTGAGCAGCAGGAGCGGGGGCCGCGCCCAAGGCATGGAGGGCAGACCGCGCGCGGGGTCGAAAGGCTTTCGGATGGATGCCTTCGCGCCAGCACGGCTTTGACCCCTGCGCGCGATGCCGCGGCGTGCGCACCCAGGTCGAAGCGCGCGGCGTCAGCCCGGAGCAGGCCTGGCGGTGGTGGACCGACTACCGCGAGGGCGCCCACGACCACGCCTTCGCCCGCTGGGCGAAGCCCGACCGGCGCGTCGAGGAGCTCGAGGACGGCCGCGTCCGGCTCACCGAGAGCGGCCAGGTGCTGGGCGTGCGCTTCCTCGAGGTGGCCACGCTGGAGCTCGCGAAGCCGCGCATCCGCTTCGACGCCCGCAACAACTTCGGCAGCTTCCGCGGCACGATCCGGTTCCTGCCGTCGGAGGGGGGCACGCGCATCGAGGTCGTGTGGG
>DASYRW010000038.1:0-16264 GCA_036003985.1 Thermoplasmatota archaeon | reverse complement strand
GCCACCACCGCGGGAGCGACACGGCGGCGATTCCGCCTGCCCGCTTATGAGGCTTCTGGCGCTCGCCTGCGTCACGGAACCGATCCCACGGGACGCCGAGGCCGCCGCGGTGGCGACGGGCGGCTGGGCGAACGAACGCCTGCCCCCGGCATCGGATGGCCGATCGTTCGACCGCCGCCGCGCGAAAGCGCAAGGCACTTAGGCGGTCCGGCCCTAGTTGTGCGCGGCGGGCCTCGGGGACCGCCGGGTGGGTTCCATGCCGACGCCGAAGCTTGCGGAGGCGCCGCTGCGCACGCGATGGGAGGCCAACTGCCTGTTCTGCGGCGACCAGCTGCCGGACGAAGGCCCGGCCTTCCTCGACCACGTGGGCGCGAAGCCTGCGTGCCACGACGCCTACGACGCCTGGCTCGAGAACCTCGACCACGACCGCCCTGGCGGCTGACGGCTCAAGCGCGCCGCCGCACGACCGCGGGCACGCCGCCCTTGGGCCGCAGCGTGACCACGGGCCACGGCGCGACCTTCGCGTCGCGCGGCACGATGCGCCAGGCCGGCAGCAGCGCCGCGAGCACCAGCACGAGTTCCATCATGGCGAAGGGCTGGCCGATGCAGGTCCGCGGCCCGCCGCCGAAGGGCCAGTAGGCGAAGGGCGGCAGCTTCCGCAGCGCGTCGTCGGTCCATCGCTCCGGCCGGAACGCCAGCGGCTCCTCGAAGAGGGCCGGGTCGCGGTGCGTCAGCCAGGGGCTGAGCCACACCGTCGCGCCCTCGGGGAAGCTGTGGCCGGCGACGGTGGTGGTGCGCGCGACCTCGCGGCCCAGCAGCCAAGCTGGAGGATAGAGCCGCAGCGTCTCGCGCACGACCTTGTCCGTGTACGTCAGCCGCGGGAGGTCGCCCGGCGACGGAGGGTCGCCCCGCAGCACCGCCCTCAGCTCCGCCACGAGCTTCTCCTCCACCTCAGGATGTTGGGCGAGGCAAACCCACAGCCACGACAGCGCGTTGGCGGTCGTCTCGTGGCCCGCGAGGAAGAGGGTCATGACCTCATCGCGCAGCTGTGCGTCGGTCATCCCCTCGCCGGCCTCGTCGCGCATCTGGAGCAGCAGGCTGAGCAGATCCATGCCCGGCTTGCCCGCGCCGCGGCGCTCGGCGATGAGACGGTGGATCATCGTGTCGAGGCGGACCGCATCGCGTCGGAAGCGAGCGTTCGCGGGCGTGGGCAGCCACGCCGGGAGCGTGACGAGCGCCGTGGTGCGCCACGCGACCTGCCGGCTCATGAACGGCAGCAGCTCTGCCACCTCGCCCTCGGCCGCCTCCGGGCCCGAGCCGAAGAGCGTGTCGCACACGATGCCGAGGGTGAGGTTGGCCATCTCCTGCGCGGCGTCGACCTCGAGGCCGTCGCGCCAACCGCGCGCCGTGCGCTGCGCGTGCTGCACCATGCTGCGGCCGTACTGCAGGATGCGTTCGCGGTGGAAGGCCGGCTGCATCATGCGCCGCTGGCGCTTCCAGAGGTCGCCCTCGCTGACGAGCAGCCCATCGCCCATGACCACCCGCAGGCCGCGCGTGCGCCAGTCCTTGACGAAGTCCTGGTGGTTCAGCACGAGCGCGTCGTGGATGCCCTCGGGCTGGGTGAGCAGGTAGACGGGCTTGTGGCCGATGCGCAAGGCCACGACGGGACCGTACGGCCGGCACCGCTCCAGGAACCCGAGGGGGTCGCGCCGGAAGGCCTGCACGTGGCCCCCGAGCAGCGAGCCCCTTGGCGCGGGGGGCGTCGGCACGACCTGGCCCACCATGGGGCGGCGAGCCCGCTGCGCCTCCTTAAGGGCCACGGATTGGGCGGGCGCGCCCCGCCAGCCTTTTGGCCAAGGCCACGCTTGCGGGCTCGTGCGGCGGGACAAGGCCGACGAGCGGCGCATCGCGCGCGAGCGCATCGCGCGGTTGTTCGAGCTCGCCGAGGCCGAGGCGAAACGGGGCGAGCCGGCGCGGGCGGCGCGGTACGTGGAGCTCGCGCGCCGGGTCGGCATGCGCTACGTGGTGCAGCTGGGCCGCGCGCACCGGCGCAGCTTCTGCCGGCAGTGCGGCGCGTTCCTGTTGCCCGGCAGGACGGCGCGTGTGCGCGCGCGCGAGGGCAAGCTGGCGATCACGTGCCTGGCGTGCGGCGGCGTGCGGCGGTTCGGCTACGCGCGCGAGCAGCGCGCGCGGAGGGCCCATGGACGGTGAGGCGAAGCGCAAGCTCCGGGCCCGCGCGCAGCAGCTGGGGGTGGGTGCGACCATCGGCAAGGATGGGCTCACGGAGGGCGCCCTCGAGGAAGTGCGCCGCCAGCTGGAGGAGCAGCGCCTGCTCAAGGTTCGGCTCCTCGCGAGCGCCCGCGAGGGCCAGACGCGCGAGGACCTCGCCCGCGAGCTCGCCGAGGGCTGCGCCGCGGACCTCGTGGAGGTGCGCGGCAACACGGTGGTGCTGTGGCGGGGCAAGGCCACGCGCCGGCGGGCTCCCGGGTGAGCGATCCTTGGTCTCGGGCACACGCTCCCGGCGGGTTGCGCGGCCGCGGCAACCTCGCCGTCCGGTGCTGGTGCAACGCGCACGGCGGGCGTCGAAGGGCCGCTGGAGATGCCCAGCCAGGGGCCCGTCAGCTTTATATCAGGGCCCCGCTTTGTCAGCCCGCTCCCGGCCCCGCCAGGAGGGTCTGCATGACCACCCCGTATGACGTTCCCCCGGCCCCCCTCATCGAGGCCCTCTCGGCCCACCTGAAGGAGCGGCCGAGCATCCAGGCTCCCGAGTGGGCCCGCTACGCCAAGACCGGCGTCCACCGCGAGAAGGCCCCCGTGAACCGCGACTGGTGGCACACGCGCGTCGCGGCCGTGCTGCGCAAGGTGTACCTTGACGGCCCCATCGGGGTGGAGCGGCTGCGCGGCGAGTATGGCGGCTCGCGCGACCGCGGCGCCGCCCCCGACCGAGCCAAGAAGGGCAGCGGCAGCATCATCCGCGAGGCGCTCCAACAGCTGGAGAAGGAGAAGCTGCTCGAGAACGTCAAAGGCGTCGGCCGCCGCGTCACACCCACGGGCAGGGCCCTGGTGGACAAGGCCGCGTACGAGGCGAAGCAGAAGCTCCTGCCCGAGATCCCGGCCCTGTCGAAGTACTAGGTGCACCATGGCCGACGACGCGGAACTGGAGGAGCTCCGCCGGCGCAAGATGGCCGAGCTCCAAGCCAGCGCCGCGCAGCAGCAGGCGCAAGCCCAAGCCGACGCGCAGCAGCAGGCCCAGCAGGACGCGGCGCGCAAGGCCATCCTGCGCCAAATCCTGACCCCAGAAGCGCGCGAGCGGCTCACGCGCATGGCCATGGCGCGGCCCGAGGTGGCGCAGAGCGTCGAGGATCAGCTCATCTACCTCGCCCAGTCCGGGCGCGTGCGTGGACAGATCGACGACGCGACGCTGCGGGACCTGCTGGCGCGCATCGTTCCTCCCAAGCGGGACATCAAGATCGAGAGGCGGTAAGATGGGAAGCATCAAGACGTTGGGCAAGAAGGCGCGCCTCGCGGCGGCCCGCAAGGGCAATCGCCGCGTCCCGGCGTGGGTGATGATGCGGACGAACCGCCGCTTCCAGCGGCACCCCAAGCGCTTCCACTGGCGCAAGGTCAACCTCAAGAAGGGCTAGCCATGGCCGAAGTCGAGAAGCTGTTCACGATCCCGCTGCGCGTGGTCAAGGGCGTGCCGCGCACGCACCGCGCGGAGCGCGCCATCACGGCGGTCAAGCAGTACATCGCCCGCCACATGAAGGCCGACCAAGCCAAGGTATGGCTCGACAACCCCCTCAACGAGGCCATCTGGGCCCGCGGCATGCAGAAGCCGCCGTCCAAGGTGCGGGTCAAGGCCATCAAGTTCGACGATGGCGTCGTCGAGGTCTCGCTGCCGGAGGAGTGAGCGCGGCCCTCATCCAGGTGGAGCTCCACGGCTCGCCCTACGTTGGCGTCTTCGCGGCTGCGAACGACCACCTGGCCGTGCTGCCGCCCGTCGCGCCCGCCAGCTTGGTCCACGACGTCGAACGCGCCCTCGACGCGAAGGCCATCATCACCACCGTCGGCGGGTCCAGCGTGCTCGGCGCGGTCGTCGCGCTCAACAGCCGCGGGGCCGTCGTGGCCGACATCGCCACCGAGGACGAGCTGGGCCTGCTGCGGCGCGGCGGGCTGAAGGTCTTCGTGCTCGAGGGCAAGCTCAACGCGGCGGGGAACAATGTCCTGTGCAACGACCAGGGCGCGCTGCTCCACCCGGACGTGACCACGACGCAGCTCGACGGCGTCGCGGAGGCGCTGGGCCTCGAGCGCGTCGAGACCGGCACCATCGCGGGCATCGGGACCGTCGGCAGCGCCGCGGTCGCCACGAACAAGGGCTGCCTCACCCACCCGCGCATCACGCCGCGCGAGAAGGCCCATGTGGAGGAGGTGCTGGGCGTCCCGAGCAACATCGGCACGGTCAACCACGGCACCCCCTACATCGGGGCGGGGCTGGTGGCCAACAGCAAGGGCGCGGCCATCGGTCGCCTCACGACGGGCCCCGAGCTGAACCGGCTCGAGGACACGCTCGGCTACATCTAGCCTCGTAGCTCCTCCCTCTGATCTGGGCGAAACCTCATGGTCTCTCGGGCGGTCTCGGGCCGAGGAATCCCATGCCCAAGTTCATGGACGTCCACCAGATGCCCGGGGTCACGCCCGCCAAGGTCGCCGAGGCCCACGCGAAGGACCTCGCCCTCCAGGCCAAGCACGGCGTGAAGTTCGAGAAGTACTGGGTCGACGTGCAGCAGGGCAAGGTCTTCTGCCTGTCCGACGCGCCCAGCGCCGACGCGGCGATGAAGGTGCACGCCGAGGCCGGCCACCCCACGAAGGAGATCTACCAGGTCCACGAAGGCCAGTAGGCCGCGCAAGCCTGGAGCCGCTCAGTTCCGCTTGCCGAGCAGGCGATCCAGCAGCTTCCCGGGCTTCAGGGCTTCCTGCGGGTGCTCCCGGATCTCCTTCACGAAGACCCGCACCTCCTCCACGGCGCCCTTGGCGGCCTTCTCGCCCTCGGCGAGCTTCTCCTTGAAGATCGGCACGTTCTTGTGCCACTCGCCCTCGACCCGCACCCAGGCGGTGTCGGCCTGCTCCTTGAGGAGCACGGCGTTCTCCTCGATGGTCTTGGCGATCTCGGCTTGGGACTCCTCGAGCTTCGCGGTGATGATCGGGAAGTTCTCGTGCATGACGCCCTCGAGGCGCACCTTCGCGGTGGTGGCGCGGTCCTTCAGCACCACCGCGGCCTCCTCGGCCCGCCGGGCGCCCGCCACGGTCGCGCGGGCGGCCAGGTCCACGGACCGCTCGAGCAGCCGCGCGGCCTCGTTGCGCCAGCCTTCGAGGCTGGACGCCTTGATCCCCGTGCGCTTGGCGAGGTCCTCGACGTCCACGTGCCGCAGGTCCTCGACGGTGCGTACGCCGGCCTCGCGCAGCTTCTTGGCGCTGGCCTCGCCCAGGCCGCGGATGTCGCTGAGGTCGAGGCGCACCGTGCTCGCGCTGCGCCCGGCCTGCTCGGCGGTGCGCGCGGCGGACTCGACGCCACCCTCCAAGACCCGCGCGGCCTCGTCGCGCCACGCGCGGAGGGTCTCGGCCTTGAGGCCGGTCTTGGCGGCCACGTCGGCCACGTCGATCGCGCGCAGGTCGTGAACGGTCTTCACGCCGGCATCGCGGAGCCGCTTCGCGGTCGCGTCACCGATGCCCTTGATGTCGGTGAGCTTGGACGCCATCGAGGCGAAGTTAGGCCCCTGGCCCGCATCAACGTTGCGTCCGCGCCCCCACCGTGCCGCGGTCCTCGCCGCGCCCGCCCGCCGCAGCGCACGGGTTAAATAGCGGGGGTTCCTTGCGTGTCCCCGTTCGGGCGATTAGCTTAGCCTGGCTTGAGCATCCGGCTGATAACCGGAAGGTCCTCGGTTCAAATCCGAGATCGCCCATGAAATTCTGGCGACGCTCGCTGCGCCCGCGGACCGACCAAGGATTGAAGGTGCGCCCCGAGCTTGCGGGGCGGGTGACTTCGATGGCGACGCGGCCCAAGCACGGCGTGACGATCTTCGTGCAGGATGTGGAGAAGAACCTCGAGTATTTCACCAACACCTTGGGCTTCACCGAGGTGGAGCGCCAGCAGATGCCCGACGGGAGCACGATGCACGGCCTCGTCGCCTTCGGCACCGGCGCCAGCGCGATCTCCGTGGGCATGGCGCCCATCGGCGGCATGAGCGACATGGAGTATGACTTCGGCGAGTTCGGGCGCAGCATCCGGGACAGCCCGAGCACGCTGGGCAACGGCGTGTTCTTCTACTTCACCGTGCCCAACGTGGACAAGTACTACGCCAAGATCAACAGCAACGGCGCCATCATCGACGAGCCGCCGACCAACCAGTTCTGGGGCGACCGCACCATCAGCGTGCGCACGCCCGACGGCTACTACCTGACCTTCGCGACGCCGATCAAGGGCTTCAAGTACCCGCCCGAGAGCGGCGTGACGGTCATCAAGGGCGGCAAGACCACCAAGGGCCGCCGCACGACCACGCGCCGCACGACGCGCTCCAAGAAGCGCTGAGCACGATCCGCGCGCAGCGCCCGCCCGCGCGCCTCCGGTTCGCGTGCGGGCGCACCTTCATTTCTCGGCAGCGCCTTGGCGGCCCGGTGCCACCATGGCCACGCGTCCCTCTGTTGCCCCCTCGTTCGTGTGCCGCGACGTCGACAAGACCTACGAGTACTTCACCGAGATCCTCGGCTTCGCCGGGACCGGCAAGTGGGCCGGCCCTGACGGCGCGACGATGCACGCCATGGCGGTGCTCCCCACCAAGTTCGGCGCGGCGCACGTGATGTTCGGCCCCTACGCGGCCGCCACGTCGGGCGCCTTCGGCGACATGGGCCAGTTCGGCGAGAACCTGAAGCGCTCGCCCGACACGCTGGGCAACGGCGTGGTGACGTGGTTCAACGTGCCCGACGTGAACAAGTACTACGCGTTCATCAAGGCCCGCGGCGCCATGATCGACGAGCCCCCCACCGACCAGTTCTGGGGCGACCGCACGCTGTCGGTGCTGACGCCCGACGGCTACTACCTGACCTTCTCATCCCCGACCAAGGGCTTCAAGCCCCCCGCGGGCATGGGCGACCGCGAGGCGACCGGCGCGACGCAGGCGACCGCGCCGCTGACGCACAAGATCAAGCTCCCTGGCGCGCCAGCGCGGAAGAAGACGTCGACGCGCAAGAAGAAGCGCTGAGGCCCGATCGACCCCCCGATCCGTCGGGACGGCGCCGTTGCGTCCCGAACCCTTTTTCTACAACCTTCGCATGCCAGCCCGATCCCTATGCCGACGCGCCCCGCGCTCGCGCCCCTGCTGACGGTCGAGAACGTCGACAAGACCTACGAGTACTTCACCCAGGTCCTGGGCTGGCAGGGCACGGGCCGCATGCCCGGGCCCAACGGCCAGACGGTGCACGCTGAGGCCATCCTCGGCACGAAGTACGGCGCCGCCTTCGTCATGCTCGCGCCGCTGAACTCGGAGCAGCGCAGCAACGACGAGTTCGACCGCAACCTCCGCGCCGGCCCGCTCGGCAACGGCGTGATCACGTACGTCACCGTCCCCGACGTGGACAAGTACCACAGCTTCATCGCGAGCCGCGGGGCCGACGTCACGCAAGCGCCGAAGGACGAGTTCTGGGGCGACCGCACGATGGTCGTCCGCACCCCCGACGGCTACTTCGTGACCTTCGCAGCGCCGATCAAGGGCTTCAAGTGGCCCGCCGACCAGCTCGCCGCCATCACCGGCGCGGTGAAGCCCACGGCCCCCGGCGCGAAGCGCGTCGCGCTGCCCGGCGCACCGGCGCCGAAGAAGGCCAAGGCCGCCAAGGCCAGCAAGGCCAAGGCCAAGAAGAAGCGCTGAGCCGGCGAGCGGCGGGGGAAACCTCCAAGGCCCCCGCCCCCATCCCTTTTCCATGGCCCGGTTCGACGTGGAGGAGTTCCGCCGCGAGCGCGCCCGCATGAACGAGGCCCTGCTCGGGCAGGACCACCTCGGCATCAAGCGCTTCTGGGCCCTCGACGCGCGGGCGTACGAGCCCGGCGCGCTCGACGCCAAGACCAAGGAGCTGCTCGGCCTCGTCGCGTCCACGGTCCTGCGGTGCAACGACTGCATCGTCTACCACCTCGACCAGTGCCACGAGGTCGGCGCGACGAAGGAGGAGCTGCTGGACGCGCTCAACGTCGCGCTCGTCGTCGGCGGCAGCATCACGATCCCGCACTTGCGCGTGGCGTGGGATGCGGTGGCCCAGATCTACGAGGGCAAGAAGGCCAGCGAGCTCGGCGCGGCGGGCCACGCGCACTAGCGGCGGCAAAAGCTCTTGGTCCGGCGCGCGCCTCGGGGCCCGGTGAGCGCGTGGCGGAGCCCTTCCAGGTCAACCTGCATCTGAAGGACGTCGGCAAGACCTTCGAGTACTTCACCGAGGTCCTCGGCTTCACGCCGGAGTTCCGCGTGCGCGGCGACGCCGGCAAGACGGTCTTCGCGGGCGTCCTGTGGGGGCCGCGCGGGCAGGGCGGCCGCGTCATCCTCGGCGACATCCACGAGGCGCTGCACGGCCACTACGACCACGGCGACTTCGGCAAGCAGATGGAGGAACACCCGCTCGGCACGGGCGTCGTGCTGTATTTCCACACGCGCGGCGTGGACAAGCTGCACGAGCGCATCGTCGCGCGCGGGGCCATGATCGACGAGCCGCCCACGGATCAGTTCTGGGGCGAGCGCACCATCAGTGTGCTCACGCCCGAGGGCTACTACGTGAGCTTCGCCGAGCCGATCCGGGGCTTCAAGTTCCCGCCCGGCTTCGAGGCGCGCCTCGAGCAGTTCGCGCCGCAGCCCGGCGCACGCCGGAAGATCCGCGGGGCACGTCGCGCAAAGCGACGCCGCTGACCGCCGGACATGTTCAGCCCTTTGAACGCTTCGCCGCGAGTGCTATGTGGCGCGAGCTTCCTGTCGCCGCAGGTGGACGCATGACGACCCCCATCACCGGCCTGATGCAGGCGGGCGTGCACGTGAACGACATTCGCCGCGCGCGGGACTTCTACGGCAAGACGCTGGGCCTCCGCGAGACGCACTACATGGACAACATCAAGGAGGCCTACTTCGAGATTCCCGGCTCGCCGGTGCCCCTCGCCGTGCACCAGTACAACGTGGGCTGCGACAAGATGGGCGGCCGCCCGCCAGGCACCGTGAGCGGGATGGTCTTCACGGTGTCGAACGTGGAGCAGGCCGTGGACGATCTCAAGAAGAAGGGTGTCACCATCACCGACATGCCGTTCAAGGGGCCCACGGGCGGCATGCTGGCCACGATCGCCGACCCCGACGGGAACGAATACCTGCTCACCACGCGCTGAGCGTGGCGCTGGGGGCTTCGTGGGCGCCGGCCATGGTGAGCACGCCGGGGTGACCTCCACGGACCGGCGGCTTCCCTTCCTCCCTTCGGAAATCCCGCCGATCCCAGGAGTTCTCCCTCGCGCCCGTCCAGGGGTGCGCGGTCGGTCCCTTTTTGATGCGACGCGGCGTTGCGGCCCCCGATGCCCCTCGCCGCGTGGTGCACCAAGTGCCACGCACCCAGCGCGAGCACGGAGGCGTGCCCGCGCTGCCAGGAGCCCATCACGATGCTCCAGGCGCACCCCGACGCCGAGCGCAGCGCGCAACGCGTGTTCGAGGCCCTCAAGGGATGGCAGCGCAAGCAGGCGCGCGTGCAGGGCAGTGAAGGCTTCATGGTGATCCCCAACAAGGCCCTCGCGTGCCTCGCGGCGGTGCAGCCCGAGACCCGCGACGCGCTCATCGCGGTGCCGGGCATCGGGCCCAAGAAGGCGCGCGACTACGGCGCGGTGCTGCTGCGCTACTTCAGGGCCCTTCACGAGGGCAAGGCCGAGGAGCCGCTGCTCGCGCGCGCGCCCATGCCCGAGGGCCTCGACGAGGCGGAGCAAGCCTTGGTGCTCGAGCTGCGCGAGGCGGCGAAGCCCCTCAGCGCCATGGCCGCGGACCGCAGCCTGGACCTCGAAGGCTGGCTCGGCCGCGTCGCCGGCTTGGTGGAGAAGGGCGCCGTGGACCTGCCGCACATCTACTGCAGCCCTGCCGAGCTCGCGTGGCTGCTGCCCGCGCTCGAAGCCCAGCCCGACCTCGGCCGCGACGAGTTGGCTCGGCGCTTCCCCGAGGCCGGGCCAGCCGCGCTGCACCTGGCACCGGCGCTGGCGCGCTACCGGCGCGGCGCGGCCTGAGCCCGCCGCGACCGCGCGCGCACAGGATCCGCGCACAACCTATTTGTCGCGGCGGCCGAGGTGCGGGGCCATGCCCCGTCTCCTGCCCGCGCTGCTCGCGCTGGCCCTGCTGCTCCCGCTCGCCGCCGCGGAGGTGCTGCCGGTCCAGTGGGACCTCCGGGCGCCGCTGCCGACGGAGCGCACCGACATCGGCGCCGCGAGCTTGCAAGGCAGCATCTACGTCGTCGGCGGCAGCGCGCCCGGGCCCGACGACCTCGGGACGCGCGTCGATGCCTACCGCGTGAGCGTCAACTTCTGGGACACGGCGCCGCCGCTGCCGGTGGCCCTGCACAAGCCGGTTGTGCTGGGCGTGGGCTACGAGGTGCTCGTCCTCGGCGGGCACGTGCTCGTCCCGGGCGACAACCTGCAGTTGCCCGATGTGTTGCCAACGTCCGAGACGTGGCGGCTCGACACGTCGCTGCCCGAGAACCAGCAGGTGTGGGTGCCGTGGGTGCCCTTGCCCATGCCCCTGACGCGCGCGGCGGGCGCGACGGACGGCTTCACGCAGGTGTGGCTCTTCGGCGGCGAGCAGGCCCTCGGCCAGGTCAGCGCGAAGGCGTGGCGCATGCCGGTCATCCAGGGCCGCCCGACGGGCGTGTGGATCCCCCTCCCCGACATGCCCGAGGCGCGCACGCGCGCCGCCGCGGCCATGGTCGGCAACGGCGAGGTGTGGGTCGCGGGCGGCGAGGACGGCAACCTCAACGCCAAGGCGAGCGTGGACGTGCTCGACATCACCACCAACACGTGGCACAGCGCGCCGCCCATGCAGCAGGCGCGCGAGGACCTGGCGCTCGTCAATGGCATCGGCGACCTCTATGCGCTGGGCGGCCGCTCGCCCACCTTCCCGCTCGACAGCGTCGAGGTCTTCGACCGCGAGGCCGGCGCGTGGACGAGCGTCGCGCCGATGCCGCGCGCGAGCTGGGGCATGGCGGGCGCGAGCTACCTCAGCGACGTGTTCCTCGTGGGCGGCCACGACGACGTCGGCGACCCGAGCGACCTGACGCAGCAGCTGCACGTCGTCACCAACCTGCCCTGACCGCGGAACCTATTTCGGCTCCGCGCGCGTGCCAGGCCCATGGCCCCCGAGGCCCCCGCCGACGGCTCCGTGTCCCCGGACCTGCTGCGCACCGCCGCCGCGCTGGGCATCGCGCCCGAGCGGCTCGCGCGGGCCCTGGAGGAGCACGGCGTGAAGGCCGAGCAGCTCCACGACCTCGTGCGCGCGGGCACGAGCGACGAGCGCCTCCTCGCGATCGCGCGGAGCCTCCGGGTGGGCCAGGGGATGCTCGCGGCCGCGGTCCTCGAGGCCGCCGCGGGCGCACCGATCGCCGAGAAGGTGGGCCAGTACGCCGAGGGCGTCGCGACGGCGATCCGCGGCACGGCGGAGGAGGCCCTGGGCATCGCCCTCGAGATCCTGGGGGAATCCGTGCCCAAGCTGCTCAACAACGTGCTGGCGGTGCTGGCCCTCGCGGGCGCGGCGTTCGTCGCGCTGGGATTGCTCGCGATCTTCGCCACCACGATCTTCGTCCAGCTGCTCGCGATCCTCGCCGGGCTCGTGTTGGTGGGCCTGGGCGCGGCGATGTTCCTGCTCGCGTGGCGGCTGCACGAGGCCACCGCCATCGTGCGCACGGTCGCCAAGGTCGCGAAGCGCATGCGCGAGCGCCAGCGCGCGCGGGCCGACGCCGACGCGGAACAGGCCGCGCCTTAGGGCTTCTGCCCCGCGTGGAGCGCGTGCTCGCGGCCGAACTCCTTGAGCAGCGCGTCGTCGTAGAGGTCGCTGTAGTGCGCCACCTGCGCCAGCAGCTGGGCGATCTCTTTCGGGTCGATGCCCTCGATGGTGCGCGCGCAGGTGAGGTGGACCTCGTCCGCGGGCGTGACACAGAACGTCGCGAGCCCGCCCATCTCGAAGTTGAACCTCGCGAGGCGCTCGTGGATGGCGGCGTTGGGAGGCAGCCGCATCACCGGCGACGTGAGCTGCAGGAACGCGGCCCTGCCCTTCGCGTCCTCGGGGATGAGGCGCAGCACCACCGCCGCGCTGCGCTTGCGGAGCAGCCACGTGTCCGGGCCCAGCTCGGCTTGGTCCGGATCCGCGCCCAAGCCGCGGATGGCGTCGCGGACCATGGTGCGCGTCTTGTCGAGGTGGCTGTGGAAGATGGGCACGTGGCCCCGAACGCCCTCGGCGGGGATGAAGGTTCCCCGGACCCTCGGCGCGCCGCCCTTGGCGAGGACGGGAGCGCACGCAACCTTCTTGACCTTCCCCGCGGTCTGAACGGCGATGCGGGAGGAGGCCGCGCCCGAAACCAAGGAGGTCACGTGCTCGACCTGCGGCACGCGGCGCGCCGAAGCCGCGCGCTTCTGCCCCATCTGCACGGGGAGCTTCGCGTCGCTGCTGGAGCGCGCCGGGGTCGTGCCGGAGGTCGCGGACCTCACGGCGCCCGCCTCCGGCCCAGCCCCCGAGGCCGTGGACGCGCGCGGCATCGGGACGGAGCCCGGCCCCGAGATCGAGACCGATGGCTTGCGATCGATCGTGCACCCCGCGGACCAGGCGCGGCAGACCTTCCGCGAGCGCCGCGCCGCGCGCAGGGCGCAAGTCGTGGTGCCACCGGCGGAGCTCGAGGCCACCGCGCCTGCCTTGCCGGGCGCGCCGCAGCCGAGCGTCGTGCGCAGCTTGGCGAGCGTGGACCGCGGCCTGCAGCCCTTGCCGGGCGCGCAGGCGCCGGCCTTCTTCTGGGCCGACCTCCCCGACGGCGAACCGCCGCCGCGGCGTACGCGCGGCGAGGGCGCCTACGTGGTGTACCATGCGCTCGAGGTGGACGCGGACCTGCGCATCACCTACCAGACCGCGGTGAGCGTGCGCGTGCCCGCCGACGCGGCGGACAGCGGCCAAGCCCAGCTCATCGTGGACGCGCGCACCAGCGTGCAGAAGCGCGCGCTCCTGGAGCTGATGGACCGCGTGCGCCGCGGTGCAGACCAGGCAGCGCGCCGGCGCCGCGAGACCCTCGCGCGCCGCCTCGCGCGCCACCGCTGGGAGGTGCTGCGCTGGCCCCACTGGGCCACGCCCCTGGGCTTCACGGTCGTGCGCGCCGAGGCGCGCGTCGGCGGCGCGCTGCTCACCACGCGCCGGCGCGTGACGCGCTCGCTGGTGGAGGTGCCGGACGCGTTCATCAGCCGCGCGCTGCGCGTCGATGCCCACCTCAGCACGCACATCGGCCGTGCGTCCCTTTGGGACGGCATCAAGCATCCCCAGGGCCTGAGCGCCGAGCAGCGGAGCGTCGTGCTCTTCCTGACCCTCGCCACGCTGGGCTTGGGCATCCTCGTGGCGAACTCCGTGTTCGCGCTCGGTGCGTCAGGGTACGCGGACACGTGGCGCGACGCGCTGCAGCTCTTCCTCCTCCAGATCGCGTCGCTGTTCGGCGTGCCCCTGCCCATCGAGGTGCCGTTCATGGCGGCGCTGCTCTTCAACGACCGCCTCTCCGCCGGCGGCATCGCGCTCGCCCTGGGCTCCGTGATGGCGGGCAAGATGGTCGGGGCGTGGATCCTCTACCTGCTGGGCGACGGCCTGCTCGACCACGTGCGCAAGCACACCAAGAGCGCCCGCGCCAAGCGCATGGTGGACTGGCTCACGCGCAACGCCGACAAGCACGGCTTCGGCATCCTCGTCGCGGACAACGCGATCCCCTTCATGCCCGACCAGCTGATGCTCGTGCTGGCGGTTGCAGGCATGCGCTTCCGCGCGTGGATGTGGGGGATCGGCATCGGCACGCTGATCAAGTTCACGGGCATCATCGCGGCGGTGTACTTCATTGGCCCCGATCGCGTGACCGGCTTCTTCGAGCACCCCTTCGGGTAGCTACGCAGCGACCCCGACGAAGCCGCCGGCCTGGAGCGTCAGCCAGGATCCCAGGGGGTTCGGGAAGGTCGTGCAGTTCACCGTGAATCCCGACGTGAAGCTGAACTCGTTGAGCGGCGCCGTCGCGCCCCGCACGTAGAGCGCCGTGAACTGGCCCGGTGCATCCGCGCGCTCCCACGTGACGCACCAGTGCGGCGCGGCGCCCGGGGGCACGACTTGGACCACCACGCCGCGCGAGCAGGCGCCGAGGCACACCTGGCCATAGCCCGCGGCGACGCCGCCGGGGCCCGTGGCCGCGACCACGAAGGGCTGCCACCCTCCGGGGCTGTCGGCGCCGCCCCCGACCAGGACCGCCGCGGTCGAGCCTCCCGCCTCCGCGGGCGGCGGGGCGACCGCGAGGACGAACATCAGCATGGCAGGCGCGGCGGCGAGGAGCTTCCACACGGGATCGGCCTCCGCGGCGCCATGGCCCACGGGCATCTTGGAGGTTGCGCGCGGACTGGCGCACACCCTTAGCTTCATGTGCCCAGCCCAGCATGCCGCGCCCAGGCCGAGGTAGCCAAGTCTGGCCAAAGGCGGCAGACTCAAGATCTGCTCCCGAAGGGGTTCCCAGGTTCAAATCCTGGCCTCGGCATGGGGCGGAGCGACCGGGCATGAGCCGAGAACACGGCATCAAGCCAGGCCGTCGTTCGTTCAAACGATGTAGGACAGCTCCGGAAGCCTTGGTGTGGGTGGAGGCTTCAGGGCTTGGGATGGCGTGGCACGGTCGAGGCTACCTTGCGCCAATCTGCTTCAGAAGCCCGATGAGGTCGTAGAAGAGCTTCTCCTCCACGATGGCGCCGTTCTTCCAGCGTGCGACGGTGCAGAAGTCCACGCTGAACGTCTTGCCCGTGGGTTGGACCACGCCCTGCTCGGTGGTCATCGGGCCACGGAACGTGCCGGTGTGCTTGGCGACCGTGCACGTCCAGTCACCTTGGCCGATCATGGTCTGGTAGGGCCGATTCTCGACGCGGTTGTCCGGGAAGGTCTTCGCGTATTGCTTCGCCTCTTCGATGTGGTTGTGGCGGCCACGCGTCGGCGGGGCTCCGCCTGGCCAGAACACGGCAACTTCCTCGGTGTGGAACCGCCCGACCTTCTCCCAGTCCTGGGCGTTCCATGCGTCATCGAGTTCCACCATGCGCCGGAGATTCTCCTCGGCGGTCCGCTCGGGGCTTGCGCGCATCGCCATGGGATTCGCCTTGCTCCCCAGCGGCCCCCGTGTTCAAGAAGCTTTGCGGGGCTCGCTCACAGGTCGTCTGGCCTCGATGGCTTCCTCGTCAACCAAGCCAGCGAGGCGAGCAGTTCCCCTCGGCAGAACCCGGCAATTCGCACGCGCACCCCAACAGGCTCTACGACACCACGGCGGCGGCGTTGAAGGCGGCGCACCTCGCCAACGAGTTCGGCATCAACGACTGGTGGCGGCGCGGCGGACGCAACCTGAGAGGCGGGCGGTTCGGGCGGGGAGGGGGCCGCGGCCCTCATGAGCCGTGGCGCGCTTCCGTCTGCTGTGAAGGCCAAGAGGAGCAAGACCGCCGCGACCGTGGCAGCCTACATGGCCGGCGTGCCGCCGAGGCACCGTGCGGCCCTTCAGCGCCTGCGCCGCACGATCCGCGCCGCCGCGCCCGACGCGGTCGAGGTCATCAGCTACCAGATGCCCGCGTTCCGGCAAGGTCGGCTGCTCGTGAGCTACGCGGCCTTCCAGGAGCACTGCACGCTCTTCGCTGGCCGCGCGGTGACCAAGGCACACGCGGCGGAGCTGAAGGGCTTTGAACTGACCGCAAGCGGGGGCGGCATCCGCTTCGACCCCGCGAGACCGCTGCCGGCGCGGCTCGTGACGAAAATCGTCAAGGCGCGGCTCGCCGAGAACGCAAGGCTCCGGAAGCGCTGAGCGCTCGCCTCAGGCAAGCGCGGCGAGCGCGCGCGCCTCCCACGCCCCGACGAGGCGGTGCGCCAGCGCGCGCCATGCGAGCGCGGCCGAGGCAGTGTCGGCGTCCGCCAAGGCCTGCGCGAGCTCGCGGACCCACGCAGGATCGGGCTCGCGGCCCAGCCAGGCGCGCAGGACC
>DASYRW010000037.1:0-3761 GCA_036003985.1 Thermoplasmatota archaeon | reverse complement strand
TCCTCGCCGCGCGGGACGGTGATCCAGCCGGTGAAGTTGTAGCCGTGCTCGACCACTTGCCACTCCACGGTCGGGTGGGTGAACTCGCGCACCTCGTGGATCTTGGCATCGTAGACCAGCGTCAGCACCGTCGCCTCCTCGCCCGGCCCGAGCAGGCCGAGGGGGCCCGCGCCCTGCGGCTGCGTGAACGTGACCGTCGCGGTGTGGTCCTCGCCCACTTGGACGTGCGCGGTCATGGGGCCGCCGCCGCTGAATTGCGTCTCCCACGTCGCGTCGTTGGTCAGCGGCCAGTGCAGCGGCTCGAACAGCTCGTCGTGCGTGTCGTAGCTGAGGTCCGCATTGACGTCGCCGAAGGCGGGGCTGTGGTAGATGACTGCTTCCTTGTACCAGCCCTCGTGCGGCATGCCGACGACGTAGTCGCCGTCCTGCACGTCCGCGACGACGCGCACGTACTCGGCCTCGGCGCCGTCGATGGGGCTGTGGAACTTGATGCGCCACCACTCGCCCCGCTGCCAGCGCGGCGGGCTGTCGAGGGTCAGCCGCTCGTCCTCGGCGGCGGCTGGGCCGGTGGTGACGTTGCCGAACGTGGGCTCGGGCCGGTCGTCGGTGACCTGGACCGTGCGGTCGAGCGGCTCGTCCTCGGCAGGGGTTGGCTGGGGCGCGGTGGTGCAGCCGGCGAGGGTGATCGCGACGAGGGCGAGGGCGACGATCGGGGCCCGCATGGGCGCTCGGACCGCGCGGGGGGTCAAGAAGGTTCTAGTGGCCGGCTAGCTGCGGTCGCTGCGCTGCCCTTCGCAGGCTCGTCGCGCGCCGTTGCTGAGCAGGAACTGCCGGCCTGCGACGGCTTGCCACGGTCAACCCGCGCGCATCATCGCGCCCGCGAGCATCGCGAGGACGGCGAGGAGCGTCGATGCGATGCCCAGCCGCACGACCCACGCGCGCCGCCCCGGCGCGTGCCCGATGCGCGCGTGCAGCCCCGCGGTCGCGCCCGCGAGCAGCACGAGCGCCCCCTTCAGCGCGAGCAGCTGGCCGAAGCTCGAGCCCCAGAATGCCGCAGCGCCGAGGGGCGCGCCCGACCGCGCGAGGAGCAGCAATCCGCTGAGCGCCGCGAGGGCGAAGCCGCCCCACAGCACCGGCCGCGCGCGCTGGCCGAGCGTGACCATGGCGCCGCGGAACGCGTCGGGCGGCAGCGACCCCCGCAGCGCGCGCGCCGCGACGGACACCACGACCGTGCCGCCCACCCACACGGCGGCGCCGAGCACGTGGAGGAACACGAGGAGCGCGAGCGAGCCCGTGAGCGCGCCAGCCGCGAGCAGCGCCACCAGCGCGCCCGCGACGAGGGGCGCGCGCCAGCGGGGCGGGTCGGCCGAGGGCTCAGCGGCGGGCGCGGCCACGGCCCGCAGCGGCCTTCGCGGCTCTTGGCTGTGTCGGTCCGCGCTCGCGCAGCCGGCTGCTCGGGCAAAGCGGCTCCAGCGCGCACGCGCCGCACCGCGGACCGATCGGCCTGCACACCTGCTTGCCGTAGCTCACGAGGTACTCGTTCACCATGAGCCAATCCTTGCGCGGCAGCAGCGTCATCAGCGCAAGCTCGGTGTCGTCTGGGGCGCGCGTGCGCACCCAGCCGAGCCGGTTCGCGATGCGGTGCACGTGCGTGTCCACGGGGATCGCCGCCGCGCCGTGGCCATAGACCAGCACGCAATTCGCGGTCTTTCGCCCGACGCCCGGCAGCGCGAGCAGGCCCTCGATGCTGGCAGGGACCTTGCCGCCGTGCTCGCCCGCGATGAGCCGCGCGACCTCCACCACGCGCGGCGCCTTCTGGTTGTAGAAGCCCACCCTGTGCGCTTTGAGCACGGCGCGCACCTCCGGCACGCGCGCGGCCGCGAGCGCGGGCGCGTCGGGCCAGCGCTCGAAGAGTGCGCGCGTCGCGGGCAGCGTGCGCTCGTCGCGCGTGCGGTGGCTCAGCAGCGTGCCGATCAGGACCTCGAACGCGTCCTCGAGCCGCGTGCCCATCTCCTCCTGGCGCAGCTGGCCCAGCGCGGTCTGCAGCTGGTCGCCATGCCACGCGCGCAGGCGGCGCAGGATCGCTTGCACGCGTCGCGGGCTCGGCGGCTGGAAGCGGGGCACGCGCGCGCAACGCCAGCCCGGGCCTTAAGGCCGAGCCCTGAGCCAGGGCATGGCACGCTTGGCGGCCGCTATCCCGGGCTTTCGCGGAGCGTACCGTGCGACATGCATGCCAACGGCGAGGTCGAAACTGGGTCCACCTCATCGCAGAGGTCCGCTAGGAAGCGGAGGGAAGTCGGCGTAGAGAATGCCGGCGCGGCCGGGGTACTGGCCGGCAGAGATTTGATTGAGAGAGAAGCGGTAGTCGCCCGCGGGCTCTCCGAGGAAGAAGAGTTCGTCGGCAGCGATGGGCCCGGCCAGAGTATCCATCGTGAACGAATGCTGGTCGTAGCCAGCGGCCGGGACGTACACGGACCCACCCCAAAACCCCTCCGTCAAGTGGACCGTCTTGGAGAGATCCTTGCTCACAGACGCACCGTAGCCAAGCACGTTGGCGCGCGCGTTGACCCCCGTGTCGTCCATGTTCCGCGTCGTGATGAGCCCTACCCGGTCAGTGGAATTCAAGTGGCTTTCGGGAGACGCGGAGGAAGCGATCTCGAATGTGACCGTGGTTCGAGTGATCGGACGGGAAGCGCCGGCAAACACGATGAAGGACCAATTTCCCTGGACGGGCCCGTACGAGGGCCACCCGAAGGACCAGTCATACTGGCCCGGGAGGTCAAGGTTCACTTCGGCGTGTGCAGGGGACACGAGGTCGATTTCGCCGAAGACCGAATTACTTCCCGAGCCGAGCCCATACCCCGCGTCTCGCGCATCACGGTCGACACTCGCATCCATCGTCGCGAGCTCAATGTTTGAACCTTGCACCGTCATCGTGTACGTCAGCGTGATGACTCCGGGCTCCGGGAGAAACAGATCGAGCCACACCGCTACGGAACCGTCAAACACGTACTCGCTTCGGCCGAGCTCGCCGCCTGGACTGGCGCAGGTCGCGCCCACACTGAGGATGGCGCCAAACAGCAACGCAAGCTTGCTAACCATGGCATCACACTAGGTCGGCCCGATGTGGACGCACTGCTCCGAGGTCCGGCGGAACACGAAACCATTCTGGTAGATCGTGTTACGGGCGCAGAAGTCCAGCTCGTAGTACGACTGGGGTTTCGGTTCCGGGTAGGCGGTGTGAAAGTCCCAAACGCAGATGTAAGCGGTGCAGAGCACCAAGGCCTTGCTGCAGTCCTTGACGACATTGCCGTCCTGGTCTTTCCAGGCGCAGCCAATCGTGCTGGTGTAAGCACCGGGTGCCTGCGTCGTGAAGGTGGCGGTGCTGGTGCGGTAGTGAATCCGGCCGTGCGTGTCGTCTACCTTGGTCACTTCGATGGCCGCGCAGGCTCCGAGTGTCGAGTAAGCCGCGTCCCAGTCCTGCCAATGTGTGAATTGCTGGGTGTAAGGATTGAAGTACGTGCATTGCCCGTTCTCCGCGGGCGTGTCCGTCGTCGCGCAACGGGCATCGTTTCCGCAGTCCCGGGAATAAGTCATCGTTACCCCGTCGTAGACGTGGATTTCCCAGGCGCCGCGCGCCGCGTTGAAATAACCGTACTCTCCGCTTGGCCGCCCAGGGCTTTATAGCTATTGCTCTCTTTGCAGAGGTCTTGCACGAACTGCCAAGGCCGAGTCCTGCCGACGTTCGGGACCATTGTCGC
>DASYRW010000036.1:0-4614 GCA_036003985.1 Thermoplasmatota archaeon | reverse complement strand
GAAGCTGCAGGAGCTGCAGCGCCTCGGGGGCTGGGAGGGCTTCCGCGTCCTGCACGTGCGCGAGTTCGACCCCAAGGCCATCGGCAGCCGCGGGCAGCCGCTCCTCGACCCCGAGCAGGAGGAGCTGGTGCGCCTCGCGCTCGGCATGGGCTACTACGACACGCCGCGCCGCTGCAGCCTCGAGGACATCGCGGCACGCGTCGGTTTGAGCGTCAGCCCCGTCCACAAGAAGCTCAAGGACGTCGAGCACATCCTCATCCGCGCGCACCTCGAGCCCGACGCGCCGCGCGAGCGCCGGCGCCGCCGGCCCGCGAAGGCGCGCGCGGGGTCGCGCGGCCTCATGCGGGAAGTGACCGTGCGGCTCGTCCCCCGCGCCTTCGGCCCGGCGACCTTCACGCGCCGGCATGCCGCCGCGCGCGTGGTCTACCAGCCGCTGCCCGACGAGCCCGGAATGACCTCGCACCTGCACGTCGTGCTGGCCGCGCCCGACGCAGCCGCGGACTTCGAGCGCCTCGTGGCTCGCGATCCGCGTTTGCTCGCCAGCGAAGTGCTGAGCCGGGACGCGGAGCACGTGACCCTCAAGGTGCGGCGCCGCGCCGCCCACGACGAGGAGGACGACGCGGGGCTGGGCGCCGACCCACTGCAGCGCCTCGCCGCGGTGCTGGGCCGCGACGCGTACGCCAAGCCGGCCCTGTGCGAGGGGGGCGCGGTGCTCGGCAGGCTCGTGGTCCTGCGACAGCTCGACGAGGAGCAGCTCGAGGCCGCGCTGCAGGAGCTGGCGACGAGCGCGGGGTGGGACGAGGCCGAACTCGTGGGTGTGCGCGACGTGGGCGTGGAAGGCGAGCTGATGGCGGCCCCGAAGGCGGAGCGCATGACCGGCCGGCAAGAGGAGGTGCTGCGCATTGCGCACGCGCTCGGCTACTACAACACGCCACGCAAGTGCACGCTGGAGGACGTCGCGGCGACGCTCGGCATCAGCGCGAATGCGGTCCACAAGAACCTGACCGCGGCGGAGCAGCGCATCATCCAGGGCCACGTGGCGGGCGGGCTCTGAGCTTCGCTGGCCTGCGAGGTTGGGAGGAATAGGAGCCCCGACCCGGACGTTTTGCGAGATGTTGGGAGGCTGGAGGACCCAGGCCGGGGGCTCGGAAGGAGGTGATCAGAGCGAGTTGACGAGGCCGCCAACGGGGGCCTCTGCAGCCGCGCGGAGATCCGCCTCGCCGGGGGCGGTCTTCATGTGGCCGAAGTAGGCTTCGAGAGCCTCGGTGACGGTGTCGCTGATGGCCTTGCCGGTCAGCACCTTCATCGAGTGGAGCTTGATGTGGTAGTTGATCGGGATCTTGACCTTGACTTCCTTGACCCGGTCCAACGGCTTGCGCTCGTTGATCATCACGGTGGTGTTCCTCCCCCAATCCGTTTGAACGACCTTTCAACCCCCTGGTTGAAAGCTTGCGACCCCAGATAGACAAGCCCCCCTATATGATGCTTTGTTTCGCGGACCCAGCAGATCGAGATGGGTTCCGAAAGGATGACGGAGAAAGGCTACCGATTCGGTGTTGCGGTCCCATTTCCTCGCTAGCGACGGTGAATTGCCGAAGTCCTTCTCATGGCCTGACGAGCTGGATGAGTTCAGGGTCGGTGACCTCGACGACTCCGGTGCCCGTGGCCACCCGCAGCGCCCCACCGGGCGCAAGGCCGGCCGCGATCCCCTGGATGGGCCCGCGCGCCGTGGTGACCACGACGGCCGCGCCCGCGCCCAACATCGGCGCGCGCTTGGCCCACGACGCGAGCAGCTCGGTCGGCGCGATCTCGGCGAGCGTGATGGCCGCCGCGAGGTGCCCCAGAACCGGCTCGACCAGCGCGCGCGGGTCGCGCGTGGGGCCACCGGCCGCTGCCAGGCTCGTGCCGCCGACCTGCGCGAGCGCCTCCGGCGGAGGATCGACGTTGAGGCCGAGTCCGACGACCGCCCAGGCGAGGCCGCGGCCGTCCAGCCGGAACTGCGATTCGCACAGCACGCCACCCACTTTGCGGCCATCGATGTCGACGTCGTTGGGCCATCGGAGCTGGGGCGTCAAGCCTTCGTCCTCGACCGCGCGCGCGAGCGCGAGGCCTGCGGCCAGCGGAAGGAGGCCCGCGGCCTCGGCCGGCACGCTTGGGCGGACGACGGCCGAGATGTACAGGCCACCCCGCGGGGACGCCCAGGTTCTCCCGCGGCGGCCGCGGCCTGCGGTTTGCGCCGCGGCCACAACCGCCACCCCGCCGGGGTCCCCGGCCAACGCGAGCTGGCGTGCGGCCTCGTTCGTCGAGGGGAGCACATCGTGCGCCACGATCCGCCACGGGGGCGCCGCCATGCGCACTGGCCACGACGGGCGGGCTTTTCATGCCTCCGATCACCGGACGGATGCCGGCGCATCGGCGTCGAGCATGCACGGCGGTGCACAATTTCCGGCAACGCGGGGGGAAAGTCCGATACGGTTAAAATGGGCGATCTGCCCCAGAAGCCTTGGGGCATTGGAGGCCAGCGGCCGCCATTCGCCCAGGTGAGGACGATGAGGGGAAGCTGGGCGTCGCGCTGGGTGCTCGTGCTCCTGGTGGCGCTCGCCAAGCTGGCCCCTGCCGTCGCGGCGACGCCGGGCAGCGGCGGGTCCGAGGATGGCGCCGTCCCATGGATCCTGGGTGTGGTCTGCGACCTCCTCCCCACGTGCTGATCCCCGTGCACTTCGCCCACCTCGTCGCATCGATCGCGCTCGCGCTCGCCCCCCAAGCTGCCGACGTCCCGGCCGAGTTCTCCTGGGCCCACGAAGGCGACTACGGCGTTGCCCCGGTCTACAGCGACGCAGGGACGCCGGCGTTCCTGGGCGACGACACGCTCGGCGTCGAGGAGACCATCTACGAGGGCGCGCTCCGCGCCAACCTCGATGGGGCGCCCTTGTTGGCCTCGCTCGCGCCCCCGGCCATGACCCTCGACAGCCGCGGCTTCACCGTGCCCAACCCGGGGTTCGAGCTCGCGCGCACCGTTGACGAGGCGCTCCTGGAGCCGAGCGACGTGCCCGTGGAGCTCTTCGTCGGCGCGAGCGGTGTCGACGTCGGCTGGCACCTGCCCCTCGTGGGTGCCGTCGGCGTGGAAGACCGCGAGGCAGGCGAACACTCGCTCGACTATAGCGCCGCGGAGGACGCAGGTGTGCCGGTGTGGGCGGATGACCACGAGCTGGGTCCGGAGGCCGAGGTTGGGAGCGACTCGGACACCGCCATCGGCAGCCTCGATGCGACCGGACAGGTGGTCTGCGTCTGGGCGGCCTCGCAGGACATCGTCGGCGCGACGGCGCCGGATTCCGCTGGTCGTTGCCCCGCGGGGTTCGCTGCGACGTGGCGGGCCCTCACCCCCAACATCGTGCTGCACTCGGTCGTGCTCGGCGAGATGGTGGTCGGGCTCGTCGAGCCCGTCCGTGGCCTCGTCGACGGCGGGATCGCGGCCCCCGGCGGCCCAGGCCTCGCGTTCGCAGCGCCCGCCCCCACGGAGGGCGCCGCGCGGCTCGACGACGGCCCCTTGCTCCGCGACGGCGGCGCCGCGTTGCCTCAACCCACGCTGGCAGCGCCCGGCTCGAGCGCCACCGGTGCGCAAGGCGCTGGCGCGGCGCCTGCGCCCGTCAGCTCGCCAGCGGCCACCCTCGGCCTGCAAGCCCTCACGGGGGCCGTGCTTGCGGCGCTGCTGATCCCGCTTTACCGCCGGCTCGTCCAGGGCCGGGTGCTCCACCACGACGTGCGCGAGCGCCTCCTGGGCGTGGTGCACGCGAACCCGGGGATCCACGAGAGCGCCGCCGCCAAGGCGTTGGGCATCGGGCCCAACCTCGCGCAGTACCACGTCCGGCTCCTCGCGGAGTTCGGCCTCCTCGAGGTGCGCCGCTTCGGCGGGCGCAAGTGCCTCTTCCCGGCCGGCCAGATGGGCCGGGCCGAGAAGATGCTGGCCGCGGCCGAGCAAGGGGCCGCGGGCCGCGTGGTGGACCTCGTCGCCAACCAGCCCGGCATCGCCCAGCGCGACCTCGCCCGGCTCCTCGGCATCGGCGAGTCGAGCGTGAAGTGGCACCTCGACCGCCTCGAGGTGAGCGGCATCGTCGTCGTCGAGCGCGCCCCCGACGGCAAGCGGGTGCGCTTGACGCCCGACGCCGCGGTCGCGCGCACGGCAGCCCAGGCCGCCGCCTCGCAGGTGACACCTGCGGCCGGGGCCCTGAACGCGCCACCCGAGCCGGCCCTGCCCTCGGCGGCGGAGCCCGTGACCAGCGAAGCCTGACCGCGGCCGACCACGCTTCGCAGAGGCTTGGTCGTCATCCATCCGGCCCGGGTCGGGGCTTTCTGCGGGCTGCCAAGAAACCTTAAGCGGCGCCGCGCCGGTTCTTGGGCCTGGGCAGAGCTTGCGCTAAGGCACGGGCTGCGGCGCGAGCCATTTGGGGGCGGTGGAAGATGGCGAGCCTGAAAGCGTGGGCCATCGTGGCCCTGTGCATGCTGTCGATCGCAGCGGTGCCGTCGGCGTCGGCGACGGTCGTTGCCGGCGATGCCGACGTGGGGCACCACCCTGCCGGCCACGGCGAGATGGCGGGCGAGTGCGACAACGTGAAG
>DASYRW010000035.1:0-8706 GCA_036003985.1 Thermoplasmatota archaeon | reverse complement strand
CGCCGCGAGCGCGGCGAGCCCCACCAGCACGGCCGTCCCGCTCACGAGGCCGGCCGCCGCGAGCCCGGCGATCGTCCCGCCGACGACGCACAGCTCGGCGGTCCCCCGGGACACCCGACCCGCCGCCAGGGGGCGCTCCCCGGGGCTCCGGTTCACGCGGTCCGCCGCCCGGTCGCAGAGGTCGTTCAGCGCGTTCCCCGCCGCCCCCAGCCCCGCAGCGGCCACCGCCGCGAACACGAGCGGCTTCGGGGTCACGAGGGCGCCCAGCGCGATCCAGCCCCCGGCGAGCACGCCGGCCGCGGCGATGAGCAGGTTGTGGGCGCGGATCAGCCGCGCGACCTCAATCACGCAGCACGTCCTGATAGAGCCGCTCGTAGCGCGGCACGATCCGGTCGGTCGAGAACTCGACGGCACGCGCCACCGCCGCGCTGCGCATGCGCTGGTGGGCGGCGCCATCCGTGAGCAGCCCCACGGCGCGCTCGGTCATCTCCTCCACGGCCCCGACCGGGGCCAGGTACCCGGTCGCGCCGTCGACCACGACCTCGGGGAGGCCGCCCACGCGCGTCGCGATCACGGGCACGCCGCAGGCCATCGCCTCGAGCGCCGAGAGCCCGCACGACTCGGTCTGGGAAGGCAGCAGGAACAGGTCGCTGCCCCCCAGCAGGTCGGCGACCTGGTCCACCTTGCCGAAGAAGCGTACGTCGCCTCGGAGCTTGAGGCGGTCCACCTCTTGCTCCGCCAGGTCGCGGTCCGGGCCGTCGCCCGCGAGGACGAGGGTCGCGGGGAGGACGCTCCGCACGCCGGCGAACACCTTGATGACGTCACCGATGCGCTTCACGGGGCGGAAATTGGACACATGAATCAAGATCTTGTGGCCCGCGGGCGCGAGCGCGCGCCGGCATGAGCCGTCCGTCGCGGGATGGAACTCGGCGGCCGATACGAAGTTCGGGACCACCTGCACGTCGCAGCCGACGCACCCGAAGGCGCGGTAGGTCTCGTCCCTCAAGTACTGCGACACCGCCGTCACACGGTCCGACTGCTCGATCGAGAACTTGGTGATCGTGAAGTAGGACGGGTCCTGACCCACGAGGGTGATGTCGGTGCCGTGCAGCGTAGTCACCACCTTGAGGTCGCGCTGACCCTTGAGCATCTGCTTCGCGAGCCACGCCGTCGCGGCGTGCGGGATCGCGTAGTGCACGTGCATCAGGTCGAGCTCCTCGCGGAGCGCCACCTCGTGCTGCTTCACGGCCAGCGCGAGTGCGTAAGGCGAGTGCTCGAACAGGGGATAGTCGGCGGGCACCACTTCGTGGAAGGTAACGCGCTCGGCGAACCCGCCGCGCAGGCGAAACGGGCTCGCGTACGAGATGATGTGGACCTCATGCCCGCGCCGCGCGAGCTCGAGACCCAGCTCGGTCGCAATCGCCCCCGAGCCGCCATACGTCGGATAACACGTTATCCCGACGCGCATCGTCATGTCCGAAGCGGCGAGGGGACGGGGGACGAGGGCCGGGTCGCGGCATACCAGCGCTCACGAATCCTCGCTGCCAGCACCTCCGGCTCCTCCATCGCATCGAGCGTCCATACCGACCCTTCCCCCTCCCCTCCCACGCCCCCTCGCAGCTGGTTCCGAAACCAGGTCTCCTGCCGCTTCGCGTAGCGCCGCGTGGCGACGAGGATGGCGCCGGGCAGGTCGCTTGCGGGGAGCCGCCCTTCGATCACCGCGACCACCTCGCGGTAGCCCACGCCGTCGAGCCCGGGCGCGCGCGGCGGCACGCCTTGGGCGAGCACGTGCCGCACTTCGTCCACCAGACCCGCCGCGAGCATCCGGTCCACCCGGTCCGCGATGCGGCGCTGCAGCGCGTCGCGCGGCAAGGTCAGATGAATGTACCACGGCCGCATCACGCCCGTCTCGCGGGCCTCGCGCTGCCACCACGAGAGCGAGCGACCCGTGAGCAGCGCCACCTCGAGCACCCGGGTGGCGCGTTGCCGGCCGCCGCCACCGAAGCGCCGGTCGAGCCGCGCCGCCCAGTGGGCGAGCTGCGCCACCGGCATCCGGGTGGTCCAGGCAGCGAGCTGCTCGCGCCGGACCAGGTCGAGCGGCGGCTCGCGGAACAGGCCCTCCGCCAGCGCGCGGATGTAGAATCCGGTTCCTCCCACCACCAGCGGGTGCCGTCCCTCTCCCCGCACGGCCGCGAGCCAACCGCTCGCCTCGCGCGCGAAGCGCCCCGCGCTGTAGCGCTCGCCCGGCTCGACCAGGTCGATCCCCAGATGCGGCACGCGAGCGAGCAGGGCGCGGTCGGGCTTCGCGGTGCCGACGTCGAGCCGCCGATACACCTGCCGCGCGTCGGCGGAGATGACGGTAATGGGCTCACGCTCCGCCCACGCCGCCGCGACGGCGGTCTTGCCGACGCCGGTGGGGCCGACGAGCACCGGGACGAGCGGTGGGTGCGTCACGTTCAAAGTGCGGAATGCGGAATGCGGAATGCGGAATTGCAAGGGAAGGTCCCTCGCTTTGCGACGCTTCCCTGTACACTCCGCAACCCGCACTCCGCATTCCGCATTCAGCTTCTCCCAAACCGCCGCTCCAGCTCCACGCGCGGCAGCTGCACGACGGTCGGCCTGCCGTGCACGTCGTGGGCGGGCAGCGTGGCGGTGAGGAGGCGCTGGACGAGCTCGCGCATCTCCTCGGGCTCGAGGCGCTGTCCCGCCTTGATCGCCGCGCGGCACGCGAACGTGGCGGCGAAGCGCTCCAGCCGGTTCGCCCAGCCGCCGAACCGGGCCCCGGCGAGGTCCGCAACGAGCTCCTGGAGACAGCGGGCGGCGTCGAAGCGGGGGTGCGGATTGGGCGCGGTGTGCACCACGACGGTCCGGCCGGAGAACGGCTCGACCTCGTAGCCGACCCGCCCGAGCAGCTCGCGGTTCGCCGCAATCGCCTCGAGCTCGGGCGCCGCAAGCTCGAGCGTGAGCGGGAGGAGCAGACGCTGCGCCGGCGCTCCATCCCCCGAGAGCTGGCGCAGCACGGTCTCGTACAAGACCCGCTCGTGCGCCGAGTGCTGGTCCGCGATCGCGACGCCGGAGTCGGTCTGGAAGAGGATGTAGGTGTCGAAGACCTGGAGCAACCGCGGGGCGCGGGACTCGGGGCTCGGGGATCGAGAGTCACCCGGAAACAGATCCACCGGCGTCCCCGCACCTCCCCAAACGTCCCGAACTCCGAGCCCCGAGTCCCCAGCCCCGAACCCCGAGTCCCCAGCCCCGAGGGGCGCGGCCGCGGCGAGGGATCCCAGCGCCCGCCGCACCGCTTCCTCGACGACCTTCTCCACGAAGAACTTCTCCCGGAATCGCACCTCGAGCTTCGCCGGGTGGACGTTCACGTCCACGGCGTCACCGGGGAGATCGAGGAACAGGATGAGCGACGGCCGGTCGCCCGGCGCGATGGTCGAGCGGTAGCCGGCTTCCCCGGCGCGCAGCAGGAACGGGTCGCGGACAGGACGGCCCCGCACCAACACGTAGCCCTTGCGCCCCGCGGGCCTCGCTTGGGCGGGGCGCTGGGCGAACCCGCGCACCTCGAGCGGACCCTCGCGGTGTGCGAGGGGCAGCAACGTCTCCGCGAGCTCGCGGCCCCACAGCGCGCGCACGCGGTCGATCGGCCGCTCCGCCGGAGCGACGTCGATCAGCACCCGATCGTCGCTGGCGAGCGTGAATCCGACGTCGCAGCGTGCGAGCGCGAGGACGGTGAGCGCCTCGACGACGGCGCGCGTCTCCGTCGGGCAGTCGCCCGTGTGGGCCATGCGAAGGTAGCGCTGCAGCTCGATGCCGCTGACGGTGTGGTACATGCTGGTGAAGGCCGCGACCGGCAGGACGTACCGCGCGGTCTCGGCAGCCTTCTTGGTGGCCTCGCTGGCGGTCTTCTTGTCGCTCATCTGGCGGATGCGGCCCAGCGGGGCCATGATCGCTTGCGTGCGCGCCAGCAGCAGCTCCTCGAGCTGGAAGTACGCATCCCACGCCAGCAGGATCGCCCCTTCATAGACTTCGCGCTGCGCCGTGGTCAAGGAGGGCGGCACGTATGCCTTGGGCTCCTTCAGCACGTTGTAGCGCTGCGAGCTCTGCTCGCTGTTGTAGAAGGGATGGCTGTGGAGGAAGCTCCACGCGAACTGCCGCGAGACGTTCTCGAGGCCGAAGATGAAGGTCGGGTGCTGGAAGGGCGTGTGGTGCCCTCCCTCCCAGATCATGCGGCCGATGCGCTGCTTCTGGTCCTGCGTGACCTGCGCGGTGGTGAGCAGCGAGGGGCTGTAGCAGGTGCGGGCGCTGGCGACGCTGGTGGCGAAGGGCTCTGCCGTGTGGGCGAGGAGCCGCACCGACGGAGGCCCGGTCTGGACGCGCGCGCCCTGCATCAGCGCTGCAAGCGCTCGGGGGATGAAAAGCGTGCGCCCCGCGGCGGCACCGTTGCTTCTTGTGCAACCCGTGGAGTGTGGGTCCCGGGGGTCCTCGATGGCGCTCAGCCGGTCTCGTTGCCCGTGGCGTTGCCCTCGTCGCTGACCTGGCAGTGCATGCTGCCGTCGGGCTGCTGCACGCACCACGGGTCGCGCGGGTGCCTCGTGGCCCAGCAGTTGAACGTTCCAGGCTCGCAGTCCGCGACCGTGTCGCAGGCGCTGTCGTAGTCGGGCACGCAGGCGCTGCTCGCCTCGGCCGCTTGCCAGCCGGCGGGGCTGTCGGCGCGCGCGGCGACGCCCTCGCGGGTCGCTTCCCCGTGCAAACCCAAGCTGCTGTCGCCGACCTGCGCGCTCATCGCCGCGGTCGCAGCGAGGGCGGGCGAGACCATCAGGAGGACCGCAGCGGCCAGCAGGGGGGGCACGGCTTGCACCGCCCCTGCCTGGCCCACGGCGGGCCAAGCGGCTTGGGGTACGCGCGTTCGCCACCGAGGTGGGTGACAGCTTGTCGCTGGCTGGCGTGACCGCGGTTTCGCTGGGAAAAGGGGGCCTTCGGGCCTCGGTTGTCACCGGGGCGCGGGGAATTGGGAGCGGCCCGTCGGGCGGTAGCAGAACCTACACGGGATGAGGTGCTGCGTCTTGACCACCGTCGTGGCGGTGTGCTCGTCCTCGTACACCTTGCCCTGGTCCTTGGGCAGGTCGTCGATGCCGCACTGGGGCGTGCGCTTGCTCAGATCGTGCATCTGCATCGTGCGCTTGTCCCACACCCAGGCCATGGGCCTGCGAGGAAGTCCGGAAGCATCAAGTCGCATGGTCAGGTTGCTGGAACCATGATCTGGGTCGCCCCGACCGCGGTCATCGCAGGCGACGTGACCGTCGGCGACGAGAGCTCGCTCTGGCACCACACGGTGCTCCGGGGCGACGAGGACGCCATCGTCGTGGGCAAGCAGAGCAACCTCCAGGACGGCTGCGTCGTCCACGAGGACCGCGGCACGCCCACGCGCATCGGCGACCGGGTCACCGTGGGCCATGGCGCCGTCATCCACGGCTGCACGCTGGAAGACGAGGTCACCGTCGGCATGGGCGCGATCGTGACGAGCGGCGCGCGCGTCGGGACCCAGAGCTTCATCGCAGCAGGAGCTGTGATCCCGGAGGGCATGGCGATCCCTGCGCGCAGCATCGCGCTCGGCGTGCCGGCCAAGGTCAAGCCCGCGAGCGCGGAGCACTTGGCGCGCATCGACAACGGCTGGCGCACCTACCTCGCGCTCGCGCGCGCCCAACTCCCGGCTTGGCCGGCCATGCAGGGCGACGCCGAGCACCGCGTGGCCTTGGGCAAGGGCCGCTGAGAGGAAGTGCCCGTGTCTGCTTGAGCGCCGCACCGCCCGCGGGAACCGAGGATTCCGATGCCACACTACCACGTGGAGGGCAGCGTCGTGGAGTGCAGCTACACGCCCCAGTCCCTGCAGGCGCTCGTGAAGCAGCCCCAGAACAGTCTCGATACCGCGGCAAGCCGCTGATCGAGAAGTCCGGCGGCCGGGCGCCATCCGCGACCTGCGCATCACGCCCCTGCTGAGCGCGGACGAGTTCGTCGAGTCGCTGCGCAAGGCCTCGACGCTCAACGACCGCCCGCCCGGCGCCTGAGCGCAAACCTTCATGCGGGGCGCCGGCCTTGGCGCTCCCATGGTCCAGGAGCCCCGCATGCTCGTCGGCGGAGCGCCGGTCGAGGCGACGGCGCGGTACGACGTCCACGATCCCGCGACGGGAGCGGTGATCGCGCGCGTCCCGCAGGGCAGCGCCGAGCATGCTGCGCAGGCCGTGGAAGCAGCCCGCGTCGCCTTCGAGCGCGCGGACTGGGCCGAGATCGATCCCAGCGCGCGCGGCAAGCTGCTGTTCAAGCTGGGCTGGATGGTGCGCGAGCACACCCAGGCCCTGGCCGAGCTCGAGACGCTCAACAACGGCAAGACGCTCCGCGAGAGCAAGGGCGACATGGCCTACGTCGCGAGCACCCTTGAGTACTACGCCGGCCTCGCGGACAAGCTCCAGGGCGACACGATCCCCGTCCCCGGCAAGCGGCTCAACTACACGGTGCGCGAGCCGCTGGGCGTCACGGCCCACATCGCGCCGTGGAACTATCCGCTCTTGCTCGCGGTGCGCAGCATGGCGCCCGCCCTCGCGGCCGGCAACACCGTCGTGCTGAAACCAGCCTCGCTCACGCCGCTCACCGCCCTGCGCTTCGGCGAGCTCGCGCAGCAAGCCGGCTTCCCCGCGGGCGTGGTCAACGTCATCACCGGGCCTGGCAACGAGGTCGGCGAGGCCCTCGCGACGCATTCCGATGTGGCCTCGGTCAGCTTCACGGGGAGCGTCGAGGTCGGCAAGCGCGTCGCCGCACAAGCCTCGGCCAAGGTCAAGCACATCACCCTCGAGCTGGGCGGCAAGAGCCCGATGCTGGTGTTCCCCGATGCGGACGCGGACAAGGCCGCGAAGGCCGTCCAGTACGGCATCTTCGCCAACGCGGGCCAGATGTGCTGGGCTTCCTCAAGGCTGCTGGTCCACGACCAAGTGCACGACGAGGTCGTGCAGCGCGTGAGGAAGATCGCCGACGCGCTCAAGCTCGGCCCCGGCATGAAGGACGACACGCAGATGGGCCCCGTGGTGAGCCGCGGCCAGCAGGAGCGCGTCTTGGAATACATCGAGCAGGGCAAGGAGGAAGGCGCGAAGCTCGTCGCGGGCGGCAGCCCGCCGATGGAGAAGGATTTGGCCATGGGCGCCTTCGTGCGGCCCACGGTCTTCGACGGCGTGTCCCCTGAGATGGCCATCGCGCGCGAGGAGATCTTCGGTCCCGTGCTGAGCGTGCTGAGCTTCCGCGACTGGGCCGAGGCGGTCAAGGTCGCGAACGCGACGAGCTACGGCCTGCAGGCCAGCATCTACACGAAGGACCTGAGCACTGCGCTGCTCACCGCGAAGGCACTGCAGGTTGGGATGGTCAACATCAACGAGGGCCCCGCGACGTTCCCGCAGACGCCGTTCGGCGGTGTCAAGGACTCCGGTGTGGGGCGCGAGCAGGGCGTGCAGGCGGCCTACGGCTACACGCGGATCAAGAACGTGACCGTACGGCTCGGCTAGCGCGTGTTTTGGATCGCAGCCCTCGCCGCATCGCGCCGCGCCTTCGCCGCGTGGAGCGCGTCCGCGCAGGCGGAGCCCGCGGCATGGCCGGCGTCAGCGCCGAGATGGTTCCATCCGCAACGACGGGATCCGGGGGAAAGTCCAAGAGCCCCAAGGCGGCTCGCCCCGCGTGGCGCGCGGGAGCAAGGACCTGCTCAAGGTCATCGCCAACGGCACGAACCGCGAGATCCTCTCGCTGCTGCGCGCCGAGCCCACGTATCCGCGCCGGCTCGCGGAATTGGTGGGCATCACGGAGGGCGAGGCGCAGAAGCGCCTGCGCCTGATGGAGGAGCACGGCCTCGTCAAGGGCGCTTGGGTGCACGTGGGCAAGAACGTGAAGCGCTACACGCTCGAGGCGAAGGCGCTGCGCGTCGAGGTGGGTCCCGATGGGCTCACCCTGAGCCTCGAGGGCGCCGCCGCGCCGGAGCCGGTGAAGCTCGCCCCTGCCCAGGAGGCGATGCCGGCCGCGGAGCACGTGGTGGGCCGCGCCGAAGAGTTGCAAGAGCTCGACCGCCTCCTCGAGGCCAAGAGCGCCGCGGCGGTCGTGGGCATCGCCGGCCAGGGCAAGACCAGCCTCGTCGCACGCTACGCGCGCGCACAGCCGCGGCCCGTGTTCTGGACCACGCTGCGCGGCACCGAAGGCGGCCCCCAATTGCTCAGCAGGCTCGCCGTGTTCCTCGGCGCGCGGGGCTTGCAGGATGTCGTGGCGAGCTACGTCCACCTCGACGCGAGCCAGGACCTGAACGCGCAGGTCGCGCTGCTCACGGAGGGCTTGGGCCGCGCCGACGCGCTCGTGGTGGTCGACGACGTCCACTTGGTGAAGGACGACGGGCTGCGCGGCGCCATCGCGGCGCTGCTCGAGCGCGCGGGGCGGTTCCGCGTCATCCTCGCGGGCCGCACGCTGCCCAAGGGCCTGCCCCGCGCGCGGCTCGGCCTCCTCGCCCTGGACGGGCTGAGCCGGCAGGACACCGCCGCGTTCCTCGAGGCCCAAGGCCTCGCGCCCGGCGACGGCGAGGCGCGCCAGGTCCGGGCCAAGACCGGTGGCCACCCGCTGGCCCTCACGCTCCTGGCCGAGACCGCGCGCGGCCGCGGCGTGGGCCTGGAGGAGCTGGCGGAG